>JAGVSZ010000212.1 GCA_019137045.1 Betaproteobacteria bacterium | reverse complement strand
CGTGCTCGATCACGAGCAGCGTGAGCGCGCGCGCGCGGTGCAGCTCGCGCAGGGTGGCGAGGCTCTCGTCCACCTCGGCCGGCACGAGTCCCGCCATCACCTCGTCGAGCATGACCAGGCGCGCGCCGGTGGCGAGCGCGCGCGCGATCTCCAGCCGCTTTTGCGCCGACAGCGTGAGCGCCCCGGCCCGACGGGCGCGCGCGGCCCCGAGGCCCACCTGCTCGATGATCTCATCGGCCGCGCGGCGGGCCGCGGCCGCGTCTGCGGCGCCGCGGGTGCCGAACCGCGCCGCGGTGAGGACGTTCTCGCGCACGGTCAGCCCGCGGAACGGCCGCACGATCTGGAAGGTGCGCGCCACGCCGCGGCGCGCGACCTGGTCCGGCCGCAGCCCCACGAGCGACCGCCCGGCGAGCCGCACGTCGCCCGACGAGGGGCGCTCGTTGCCGGCGATCACCGCGAAGAGCGTCGTCTTGCCGGCGCCGTTCGCGCCCATGACGCCGACGATGGCGCCCTCGTCCACCGTCAGCGACACCTGGTCGAGCGCGAGCACGCCGCCGTAGCGCTTGCTCACCAGGTCGAGCTCGAGCAGGCTCATGCGCGCGGCGCCCGCGCCGCCGGGAGGCGCCCGCACAGCCCGTCGGGCAGGTACAGCACGAAGACCACGACCAGCACGCCGAGGACCACCATGTAGAGCTGCGGCGCGCCCGCCCACAGGAGCTCGGACAGGAGCACGAGGAGCAGCGCGCCGAGCACCGGCCCGCGCACGTCGTCGCTGCCGCCGATCACCGCCGTCGCGATCATCGTGAAGGACACCATCGGGTCGAACGCCTGGAGCGGCTCGAAGTAGGTGGCGCGCATCGCCATCGTGCCGCCCACCGCGCCGGGAATCGCCGCCGAGAGCGCGAGCGCGGCGAGCTTGTAGCGCGCGGCCGGCACCCCGAGCGTCTCGGCCGCCACCTCGTCCTCCCGGATCGCGCGCAGACCCTGGCCGAGGCGCGTGACGCGCGCGCCCCAGGCGAGCGCGGTCGCCGCCGCGGCGAGCGCGAGCATCGCGTAGAAGATGGCGTCGATCTCCGGCGTGCGCAGGATCAGCCGGCTCGCGTTCCCGGCCGCGGCCTCCACCGCGATCACCACGAACTTGACGAGCTCCGCGACCCCGAAGCTGAGGATGACGAAGTAGGGGCCGCGCACGCGCAGGACCGGCGCGCCGATCGCCAGCGCGAAGGCGGCGGCGGCGAGCGCGGCGAGCGGCACCGAGAGCGCGGGCGGCAGCCGGTCCCAGCTGGCGACCACGAGGTAAGCGCCGAGGCCGTAGAACACGACGTGGCCGAACGACACGTAGCCCGACAGCCCCGAGAACACGCTCCAGCTCTGGGCGAGCGCGACCCACATCAGGACGGTGATCGCGAGCCCGGTCCAGTAGTCGCTGCCGAGCGCCGGAACCGCCGCCGCGGCGGCGAGCGCCGCGAGCACGAGGGCGGCGTCGCGGTGGGTGCTCATCGCACGATCGCGCGCCGGCCGAGCAGGCCCTGCGGGCGCGCGAGCAGCAGCAGGACGAACACGCCGTAGACCAGGATCGAGCGGTAGGTGGGCGAGGTGAGGGCGACGCCGTAGGTCTCGACCACCCCCAGCACGAGCGCCGCCGCGATCGTGCCCTCCGGCCGTCCGAGCCCGCCCAGGATGACCACGACGAACGCCGCGATCGTGACCGGGAAACCCATGAACGGCGACACCTGCTCGGTCATGGAGAGCAGCGTGCCGGCGACCGCCGCGGTGGCGAACCCGAGCACGAAGCTCCCGCGCTGCACGCGGTCGACGTCCACCCCGACCACCGCCGCGGCCGCGCGGTGGTCGATGAGCGCGCGCATCGCCAGCCCGAACGTGTGCCGGCGCAGGAACAGGAGCACCGCCGCGCACAGGGCGATCGCCAGCGCGACGGCGGCGAGACGCGCGCCGGTGACCGCCGCGTCGCCGATGCGGATCACCGCGGGGAGATACTCGTAGCCGCGCGGCGTGGACGAGAAGGCGAGCGCGGCGAGGTTCTGCACCACGATCGACAGCCCGAAGAACGCGAGCAGCGAGTTCGCCTCGATGCGGGCGGCGGCGCGCGGCGAGGCGAGCAGGCGCCGTAAGTGCCACTGAGCGGCGGCCGCGCCGCGCGCCGCCCCGCCGGCGGCGGTGAGCGCCACCGCCGCGAGCGGCGGCACGCCCGCGAGCGTGAAAGCCCAGTAGGTGGCGTAGCCGCCGAGCATGACCACCTCGCCGTGCGCCACGTTGAGCAGGCGCATGGTGCCGTAGACGAGGTTGAGCCCGAGCGCGATCAGTCCGTAGAGCGCGCCGAGCGCGAGCGCGGCGAACGCGAGCTGCCCCGCGGCGAGCGTCTCGAGCACCGGACGCCCGGCGCGGCTACCAGCCGGTCTTCGGGCGGAACTGCGCGGTCGCCAGCGCGGACGGCCACACCTGCTGCAGGACCCCGTCCTGCAGCTGCAGGAAGCCGGTGGGGGTGACCACGTTCTCGACCCCCTTGAACCGGATCTTGCCGTTGATCGTCTCGAACTCCCCCTGCGCGATCGCCTCGCGCAGCCGCGCCCGGTCGGTTCCTGCCTTTGCCACCGCCTGCTCGAGGACCTCGCACGAGACGTAGCTCTCGATCGAGTCGAGGTAGTCGGGGCGCTCCTTGAAGCGCGCGACGTAGGCGTCGTAGAAGGCCTTTGCGCGCGCGTTGCGCGCCGGGGTCCAGTGGCCCACGGTGACGATGCCGTTGGCGGCGGCGCCGAGCAGCTTGGGGAAGAAATCGATCCCCGGCCCGACCATGACGAACTGGAACGGCGCGGCGATTCCGAGCTCCTTCGCCTGGCGGACGTAGAGCGGCGAGTCGCTCGGGTAGGAGAGCGCGAGGACGGCGTCGGGCGCGGCCTGCTTCACCTTGGTGAGCAGCGCGGTCATGTCCTTGATGTCGGGGGGGTATTCCTCGTTGACGCGCACCTCGATGCCGGCCGCCTTCAGCGCGGGCTCGAGGAAGCCCTTGATCTCCTTGCCGAACGGCAGCACGTTGGTGACCAGCGCCACCGACTTGACGCCGTTCGCCTGCAGCATCTTGGTGAGCTCGGCGGCGACGCGGTCGGGGAACGCGGCGGTGACGAACCAGATGTTGCCCGGCTTGAGCTCGCGCAGCTTCGCCGACGCCGCGGTGTTGCCGATCATCGGGAACCGGAAGCGCTCGAGCACCGGCGCCACCGCGATGTGCGTCGGCGTGCCCCACGGGGCGAGCAGCAGGTCCACCTTGTCGTCGGTGATCAGCTTCTCGTAGATGCGCGCCGCCTGCGAGGGGTTGCTCTGGTCGTCGTACTGGACGAACTCCACCGTGCGGCGGGCGCCGGGGAGCGCGAGCCCGCCGCGCGCGTTCACCTCGCTGCGCCACAGGTCGTAGGCGTTCAGCTGCGAGGGGGCGGCCGCGGCGAAGATGCCGGTCTTGGCGATCGAGAAACCGATGCGCAGCGGCCGCTGCGCCTGCGCCCGCGCGAGCCGCGCCGGCAGCGCGGCCGCGAGGCCGGACGCGGCCGCGCCCTGGATGAACCTGCGGCGTGTCGTCATGACTCCCCTCCTCCTCTGTCGGCGGCGCGGCACGCGCGCCATCGGGACGTGACCGAGGGAGTATCCTAGTGGCCGGGGCCGGATTGTCAATCCTGAGCGCGATTCGTTAATTCATGCCGCAGGTCAAGAAGCCGGAGCTGCGGGAGGCGATCCTCGCGTCGGCGTTCGCGCAGTTCGGCGCGCGCGGCTACGCCGCCACCACGCTGCCGCAGATCGCGCAGGGCGCCGGCGTGTCGCCCGGAACCGTCTACATCTACTTCGGCTCCAAGCTCGAGGTGCTGTACGCGCTGTACGACCCGTGGCTGCGGGAACGCGTCACCCGCCTGGAGCGGCGCCTCGCGCGCATCGCGCACCCGCGCGCGCGACTCGGCACGCTGCTGCGGGCGCTGTGGCGGGAGATTCCGCGCGAGCACAACGGCTTTGCGAACAACATCATGCAGGCGATCTCGACCGCGGGACCGGAGGAGCGCTACGACCCTGCGCTGCTCGCCTGGGTGGAGGAGCGGGTGGCGGCCATGATCCGCGACGCGCTGCCGCCGGCGCGCCGCCGGCTGCTCGGGACGCCGTCGTTCTCGCACGTCCTCATGATGGCGTTCGACGGGTTCGTGATCGGGCACCACCTGCGGCCCGGCCGCCCCTGCAGCGACGGCGCGGTCGCGGCGGTGTGCGACCTGATCCTCGGGGAACGGCCCGCCGCCGGCGCCCATGCTGCGGTGCGGCGCAAGTCGCAGTTGACTTTGCGCGCCGGCAAGAGTAAATAGCGTTCAGTATTCAGGTCCAGGGCGCGCGAGACGCCCGCTGCCCCCCGGGGCAGGTCCCTCCAGGAGATCGCGCGCGGCCTGCGCGCCGGCTGCACCAACCGAGGAGGATCTCTCATGGACATGGACGCCCGGAAGGCCTGGGTCGTCGGCACCGACATCGGCGGCACGTTCACCGACGTCATCTGCGTCAACCTCGTCACCGGCGAGCAGCGCCTGGGCAAGGTGCCGTCGACGCCGCCCACCTTCTTCGACGGCGTGATCAACGGACTGGAGGCCGCCGGCATCCGCGGCGAGGAGGTGCTCTCGTTCCGCCACGGCGCGACCGTCTCGACCAACGCGATCCTCGAGCGGAAGGGGGTCAAGACCGCGCTCGTCACCACCGAGGGCTTCCGCGACGTGCTCGGCGGCGGGCGCGCCGAGCGCATCTCCGCCTTCGAGCTCGACTGGGACCCGCCCGAGCTGATCATCCCGCGGCGCAACGTGCTCAGCGTGCGCGAGCGCGTGAGCCCCTACGGCGAGATCGTCACCAAGCTGAACGAGGCCGACGTGCGCAAGGCCGCGCGCATCATCAGGAAGCGCGGGATCGAGTCGGTGGCGGTGGTCTACATCGATTCGTTCATGAACCCGGTGCACGAGGAGCGCACGCGCGCGATCCTGCAGGAAGAGATTCCCGACGTGGACATCACGCTCTCGCACGAGGTGCTGCCGCAGATGCTCGAGTTCGAGCGCACCTGCACCACCGTGCTCAACGCGTACATCTCGCCGATCCTCAAGAACTACCTCGGCGGCCTCGAGCGCCGGCTGAAGAAGGACTGGAACTACCACGGGCCGATCCTCGTCACCACCTCGGGCGGCGGCGTCATCGGCATGCACGAGGCGGTGAAGTTCCCGGCCAAGACCTTCCACTCGTCGCCCGTCTCGGGCGCGGTGGGGCTCGCCGGCTACATCGGCTCGCTCGCCGGCTTCGACAACGTGATCGCGTTCGAGACCGGCGGCACGACCAACAACGTCTCGATCATCTACCAGGGCAAGCCGGCCATCACCCACGAGTGGAAGATCCTGTGGAACGTGCCCTGCTGCCTGCCGTCGGTGGACACGATCTACATCGGCGCCGGCGGCGGCTCGATCGGCTGGGTGGACAAGGGCGGCATGCTCAACGTCGGCCCGCAGAGCATGGGCGCGGTGCCCGGCCCCGCCTGCTACGGCGCGGGCGGCGACGAGCCGACCAACACCGACACCCAGATCGTGCTCGGCCGCATCGACCCCGACTACTACCTCGGCGGCGCGATGAAGGTCGACGGGCGCCTGTCGCACAAGGCGCTGGAGCAGAAGATCGGCAAGCGCTACGGCTGGGACGCGGCGACGTCAGCGTCGAACATGTACATGGTCGCCATGACCAACCTGATGATGGCGATGCGGCTGCAGACGGTGAGCCGGGGCTGGGATCCGCGCGACTTCGCGGTGGTGCCGTACGGCGGCGGCGGCGCGATGTACGCCTGCGACCTCGCGCGCGAGATCGGCGCCACCACGGTGGTCGTCCCGCCGCTGCCCGGCTACGCGTCGGCGTTCGGCGCGATCCGCGTGGACGTGAAGCACGAGTTCACCAGCGCGATCCACAAGATGGAGACCGAGCTCGACTACCGCTGGCTCAACCGCCAGTTCGCGAGCCTGGTGCAGAAGGCCGAGAAGACGCTGCGCAAGGAAGGCACGCGGCCGGAGGACATCACGATCGAGCGCTACCTGGACGTGAAGTACTTCAGCCAGAGCCGCTTCTTCACCGTCGCGGCGCCGGAGGGCGAGATTCGCGACCTCGCCGCGATCACCGAAACCTTCATGCAGGACATGAAGGCGGCGTACGGCTACAACCTGCCGCCCGGGTACGCGCCGGTCGAGATCGTCAACCTGCGCGTGGTGGCCAAGGGCAAGCTGCCGAAGCCCGACCTGCGGCCGATCGGCAACTCGGGCAGCGCGGCGCAGGCGACCAAGGGGCGGCGCAAGGTGTGGTTCCGCGACGTCGGGTTCATCGACACCGCGATCTACGAGCGCGACCGGCTCGCCGCCGGCGCGACCTTCGACGGCCCGGCGATCGTCGAGCAGCACGACACCACCACCGTCATGCCGCCGGGCACGCACTGCCAGGTGGACCGGTGGGGCAACCTCGTCATCAAAGTCGACCATTAGGAGGCGGGCATGGAACGCGAATACAAGGCGCTTGAACCGCAGCGCGCCGAAGCCGGGACCCGGGCGCGCCGCGCGACGAAGCCGAAGGCCGCCCCGGTTCTCGACGTCAAGGAGAAGCTCGCCAAGCCGGGCGACATCGGCATGGACCTCATCACCTTCGAGGTGATGCGCAACGCTTTCGTCGCCGCGTGCTACGAGGCCTCGACCACGATCGAGCGCGTCGCCTACCACCCGGTGGTGGGCATGGGGCGCGACCGCTCCAACGCGCTGCTCACGCGCGACGGGCGACTGGTGGCGCACGGCTTCACCGACGCGGCGGCGCACTACGCGTCGTTCGGCCCCTCGGTGCGGGAGCTGCTCAAGGACTTCCCGCTCGCGACCATGCGCCCGGGCGACACGTTCCTCTTCTCCGATCCCTACCGCTGCGGCTCGCACGTCAACGACACGCGCCTCATCCGCCCGATCTTCTTCGAGGGCGAGATCGTCGCGTTCGCCTGCACGGTGATCCACTGGGCGGACATGGGCGGGCCGAACCCCGGCACGTTCAACCCGGAGGCGAAGACCTGCTACGCCGAGGGCATCCGGGTCCCGCCGATCCGCCTGTTCAAGCAGGACAAGCTGGACGAGGAGCTGTGGAGCTTCATCGCGATCAACATCCGCGGCTCGATCGAGCGCCGCGCCGACCTGCAGGCGCAGGTCGAGGCCTCGAAGCTGATCGAGGCGCGCGTGCAGGAGCTGTGCCGGCGCTACGGCAAGGCGACCCTCTACCAGGCGTTCGAGGAGCAGTTCAACTATACCGAGCGCCTGATGCGCGCCGAGCTCGCGGCGCTGCCCGACGGGACCTGGGAGTTCGAGGACTGGGGCGACCAGGACGTGAACACGCCCGGCAAGCCGCCGATCTACGTGCACTGCCGGATGGTCAAGAAGGGCACCAAGCTCAGCTTCGACTGGTCGAAGTCCGGCCCGCAGCCGCGCGCCTCGTGGGGGGCGAGCTACGCGACCCTCACCGGCGGGAACTACCTCGGCTTCATGATCTGCTTCCCGCAGCTCTTCCCGCTCAACGAGGGGATCATCCGCAACATCGAGATCCTCTCCAAGAAGGGCACCTGCGTCGACGTGCTCGAACCGACGCCCACCACCGGCTACTGCTCGGGCGCGTTCGACAAGGTCGAGGCGGTGACCATCGCCTGCCTGGCGGGGCCGCTGTCCAAGGTCCAGCCGTGGCGGGTCTACCCGGCGGCGGTGAGCCTGACCAACCTCTGCATGGGCGGCTACAACCCGCGCACCAAGAAGGACTTCGTGCAGTACACGTACGCCGTCGGCGGCGAGAACGCGCGCACCTTCAAGGACGGGAAGTCGCTCATCTTCATGCGCTTCTGCAACGCGCGCACCATCCCGCAGGAACTGGAGGAGCGCTGGTTCCCGGTGATGTTCACGCGCTACGAGGCGCGCACCGACTCCTGCGGCCACGGGCTGCGCCGCGGCGGATTCGGGCTGGTGCGCGAGTTCGAGGTGCTGACCGACATCACCATGACCTCGGCGGGCGGCGGCGGCTTCGGCAACCCGCTCGAGCGCGAGCCCGAGCTCGTGCTCGAGGACGTGATCGACGAGTGGCTGTCGATCGAGGCGGCGCGCAAGTACTACGGCGTGGTGATCAAGGTCAAGGACCCGGAGGCGCTCGACCACCAGGTCGACCTGCCCGCGACGAAGAAGCTGCGCGCCCAGATGAAGAAGAAGAAGTTCCCCGAAGGTACCGGGGCCCACCAGGTCCATCCGCTCGGCAAGAAGATCCGTGTGGCCTGGGTGCCCACCGTCGAGGAGGTGCAGCCGCACATCACGATCTCCCGGCCGCCGGGCTGGTAGAGAGGCAGGCAGCGGCGTTTCACGATCTGGCGATCGCGTCTAACGGCGAGGGAGGGCGACATGACAACCGTCACGAGGACTGTCACACGACGGATCCTGGCGAGTATGTCCGTAT
>JAGVSZ010000239.1 GCA_019137045.1 Betaproteobacteria bacterium | reverse complement strand
GCGGCCGCGACCTCCACCGGCGGCATGTCGCTGAAGCTCCCCGGCCGGGTGGGCGATTCGCCGATCCCCGGGGCGGGCAACTACGCCACCCGGCGCGCTGCCGCCTCCGCGACCGGGACCGGCGAACTGATGATGCGCACGCTCGCGACGAAGGCGGTCTGCGATCGGGTCGCCACGGGGCGCACCGTGCAGGCCGCTGCGGCCGCGGCGATCCGGGCGCTGCCGGCCGGGCCCGGCGAGAGCGGGGGCATGATCGCCCTCGACGCGCGCGGGCGCGTGGGGGTGGCGCTGCGCGGCGGCCTCATGCCGCACGCCTGGGCGAGCGCCGCCGATCCCCGGATCGCCGCGCGCCTGCGGCGCTGACCGCTCAGGCAGCCCGGCGCCAGGTTCGGCTGAGATCGCCGCGCGCTACGAACTGGCCGCGGAACCGCCGGCGGCGCGATAGACCGCGCGCGCCGCGTCCACGCCCGCGCCGCGCGGGAGCTTGCAGCCCTCGGCGGCGAGCACCGTCTCGAGCCCCGCGAGCGTCGCGAGCACGCAGTCCTTGCGCGCGTTGTAGCCCATCGTGCCGATGCGCCAGATCTTCCCGTGCAGCGGCCCGAACGAGGTGCCGATCTCGATGTTGAAATCCTCCAGCAGCGCGCGGCGCGCGCGCTCGCCGTCGACGCCGGCCGGGATGTGGATCCCGGTCACGTTCGGCATCTTGTGCGCCTGGTCGCCGAACACCTTCAGCCCCAGCGCCTCGGCGCCGGCGACCGTCGCCCGGCCCGCCAGTTCGTGGCGGCGGAACACGCTCGCATGCCCTTCCTGCACGAAGATGCGGGCGCACTCGCGCGCGCCGTACAGCATGGTGGTCGCCTCGGTGTGATGGTTGAGCGCGAGGTCGCTCCAGTAGTCCATCAGCATCGCGAGGTCGAAGTAGTTGGAGCCGATGATCCGTCCGGCGCCGGGCGTGTAGTCCTGCGGGCGCAGCCCCTCCTCGATGTGACGGCGCCGGTAGATCGCCTCGGCCATCCGCTCGCTCAGCGTGATCGGCGCCGAGCCCGACGGGCCGCCGAGGCACTTCTGCAGGCCCCCGGTCGCGCAGTCGATCTCCCACGCGTCCACCGGCAGCGGCATCCCGCCGACGGTGGCGGTCGCGTCCACCTGCAGCAGCGCGCCGTAGCGGTGGCAGATCTTCCCGATCTCCGCGAGCGGCTGCGCCATCGTGGTGGAGGTGTCGCCCTGGCAGGTGGCGACGAGCTTGGGGCGGAACGCCTTCACCGCCTCCTCGACCTGCTCGGGGCGGAACACGGTGCCCCACTCGGCCTCGGCGACGCGCAGGTCGGCGCCGGCGCGGCGGGCGATCTCCGCCTTGAGCTGCCCGAAGCGGCCGAACGAGAGCACCAGGACGCGGTCGCCGGGTTCGACCGCCGACACCAGCGCGCACTCGATCGCCGCGCGCGCGGTGCCGTCGATCACGAACGTCCAGCGGTTCGCGGTCTCGAAGACGCGGCGGTAGAGCGCCATCGTCTCGCGCATGTACGCGCGGAACTGGGGGTCGAACTGCCCGAGGAGCTGCGCGGACATCGCGCGCAGCACGCGCGGGTCGGCGTTGATGGGGCCCGGCCCCATCAGCAGCCGCGGCGCGGGGTTGAGGTCGTCGAGGAGGCGCTCCTCGTCGTCGAGCGCGGCGAGTCGAGGCAGGTCGGCATTCATCGCGCGCATGCTACCAGTCCGGACGCTCAGCGCGGCGGAAAGACCGACCGCCAGTGCCGCGCGATGTCGATCCGCCGGCACACCCAGACCTTGTCGTGCGCCTGGACGTGGTCGAGGAAGCGCTGCAGCGCGCGCATGCGGCCCGGCCGGCCGAGCAGGCGGCAGTGCATGCCGACCGACATCATCTTCGGGTGCTCCGCACCTTCGGCGTAGAGGACGTCGAACGAGTCGCGCAGGTAGGTGTAGAAGTGATCGGCGGTGTTGAAGCCCTGCGGCGTGGCGAAGCGCATGTCGTTCGCGTCCAGCGTGTAGGGCACGACCAGGTGCTGCACCTTGCGTCCGTCCGCGGTCTCCACCCCGGTCCAGAACGGCAGCTCGTCGCCGTAGTAGTCGGCGTCGTACTCGTAGCCGCCGTGCTCGACCACCAGGCGCCGCGTGTTGGGGCTGTCGCGGCCGGTGTACCAGCCGACCGGCCATTGGCCGTTCGTCAGGCGCCGGATGATGTCGGTCCCGATGCGCAGGTGCTCGGCCTCGGTGGCCGCGTCGACGTCCTGGTAGTGGATCCAGCGCCAGCCGTGGCACGCGATCTCGTGGCCAAGCTCGAGGAACGCGGCGGTCACCTCGGGGCAGCGCTCGAGCGCCATCGATACGCCGAACACGGTGAGCGGGAGCTCGCGCCGCGCGAACTCGCGCAGGATCCGCCATACGCCGACGCGGGATCCGAACTCGTAGATCGACTCCATGCTCAGGTGACGCGCCGGGTACGCGGCGGCGCCGATGATCTCGGACAGGAACTGCTCGGAGCCGGCGTCGCCGTGCAGCACGCTGTTCTCGCCGCCCTCCTCGTAGTTGAGGACGAACTGCACCGCGACGCGCGCGCCGCCGGGCCAGCGCGGGTGCGGCGGGTTGCGGCCGTAGCCGCGAAGGTCGCGCGGGTAGGGAGTCGTCACTTGGCCTCCAGCAGGTCGAGGAACGTGAGCGCCATCACCTCGGTCGCCTTGTACAGATCGTCGAGCGCCAGGTTCTCGTCCGCGCGGTGGCCGTTCGCTTCCTCCAGCGTGCGCGGGCCGGCGCCGTACAGCACCGTCGGGATGCCCGCCTCGCTGTAGTGCCGCGCGTCCGTATACAGCGGCACGCCGTGCGGCTGCACGTCGATGCCGAACACCGCGCGGGCGTTCTTCTGGATCGCGTGCACCATGTGCTCCTGGCCGGGGCGGCGCACGAACGGGTGCGCGAGCAGGATGCGGCGCACCTCGACCTCGATCCCCGCCATCTTGCGCACCGACTCCTTGATGAGCGCGGTGATGAAGCGCTCGGCGGCGCCCGGGGTCTCGTCGGGAATGATGCGCCGGTCGAGCCGGAAGGTGACTTTGTCGGGCACCACGTTCGTGTTGATGCCGCCCTTGATCAGGCCCACGACCATCGTCGGGTGGCCGATCCCCGGGATCTGCGACTCGAGCGCGGTGAGCGCCTTGCGATAGGCGTACAGGTCGTTGAGGATCAGCGCGGCGGCCTCGAGCGCGTCGTCGCCCTTCTCCGGCTCGGCGGCGTGGCCGGACTTGCCGGTGACCTCGACCTCCAGATGCAGGCAGCCGTTGTGCGCGGTCGTCACGCCGTAGGAGAAGCCGGCGCAGATCGCGAAGTCGGGCTGCGACAGCCCCTGCTCGAGCAGCCGCTTCGGCCCGATCTCGCCGCCCGCCTCCTCGTCGCAGGTGAAGTGCAGCTCGATCGCGCCGGAGAGCTGCGCACCGGCGGCTTTCGCCGCCAAGAGTGCCCACGCATACGTGGCGAAGTCCGACTTGGAAACCGCCACGCCGCGCCCGTACATGCGCCCGTCGCGGATCACCGCGCCGTAGGGATCGACGCTCCAGCCCGAGCCGGGCGGCACCACGTCGCCGTGCGCGTTGCAGGCAATCGTGTGGCCCCCCGCCCCGAACCGCTCGCGGACGATCAGGTTCGTGCAGCTGATCATGCCGTTGCGCTTCGTCAGCTCGTCGGGCACCGGGTGCCGCTCGACCTTGAACCCGACCTCCTCCAGGAGCCGCGCCGCCTTCTCGGCGTGCGGCCGGCAGTCGCCCGGCGGATTGTCCGAGGGCGTTTGCACCAGCTCGGCGAGGAAGCGCGTCTGGGCCTCGCGGCCATCGGCGAGGAACGCGTGGATCGTTTCGCGGGGCGTCATGGTTTGCGGGACGGGTCGAAGTTCTCGATGAAGCGCAGCCACACGCGCGCCGCCGTCGCGACGTCGGCGAGCGTGATCGCCTCGGCCGGATTGTGGCTGATGCCCTTCTCGCAGCGCACGAACAGCATGCCGATGTCGGTCAGGTCGATGATCGCCATGCCGTCGTGGCCGGCGCCGCTCGGGAGCCTGCGCACCGGGACGCCCTCGGCCGCGATCGCCGCGCCGATCTGGTCCATCAGCCAGGGCGCGCAGGCGGCCACGCCGCCCTCGTGGGTCTTGGTGACGCCGAGCCGCACGTTGCGGCGCGCCGCGATCGCTTTCATCGCCGCGAGCACGTCGTCCACCGCGGCGAGGCGCAGCGGGTCGCGCGGCGCGCGGATGTCGATCGTGAAGCGCACCTTGCCCGGCACGACGTTCACCGCGCCGGGCAGGCACTCGAGCTTGCCCACCGTGCCGACCAGCTCGGGCTCAGCGCCGCAGCGCCGCTCGATCGCGAGCACGCATTCGGCAGCGGCGGCGAGCGCGTCCTGGCGCAGGCTCATCGGCACGGTCCCGGCGTGGCCGGCGATGCCGTCGATCTCCACCGCGCAGCGCGTCGCGCCGTTGATCGCGGTGACGACGCCGACCGCCAGCCCCTCGGCTTCGAGGACCGGGCCCTGCTCGATGTGCAGCTCGGCGTAGGCGAGCACGTCCTCGCGCCGGCGGGCGGCCGCGCCGATCTTCTCCGGGTCGAGGCCGAAGGCGCGCAGCGCCGCGCGCATCGAGACCCCGTCCTGGTCGACGTTGTCGAGCACCTCGGCTTTGAACGTCCCGGCCACCGCGCGGCTGCCGAGCAGCGTCGCGTTGAACCGCGTGCCCTCCTCGTCGGCGAAACCGACCACCTCGAGCGCGAACGGCAGGCGCCTGCCGCGCGCGTGGAGCGCGCGCACGCACTCGATCGCCGCGACCACGCCGAGCATGCCGTCGTACTTGCCGGCATCGCGCACGGTATCCAGGTGCGAGCCCATCATCAGGCAGGGCAGTCCCGGACGCTCGCCCTCGTAGCGTCCGACGACGTTGCCGATCGCGTCGAGCCGTGCGCTCATCCCCGCCGCGCGCATCCAGCCGAGCACCAAGTCGTTCGCGGCCTGTTGCTCCCGCGACAGGAACACGCGCGTCAGGCCGCCCTCCAGCTCCGACAGGCGCCCGAGCGCCGCGCAGTGGTCCCAGATGCGCTGCGCGTCCGGCATCGCGGCGCTCATCGCGACCGCCTCACGCCTTCGCGGCCGCGAGCGCCGACCGGAGGTCGACCGCCGCCGGCTCGTCCGCGCGCAGCGCGAGGCTCCGCTCCACGTGCTCGAGGTGCTCGAGCATCAGCGCCACCGCGCGCTTCGCGTCGCGGCGCTCGAAGCAGCGCACGAGCTCGGCGTGCTCTTCGGCGGAGCAGACCGAGGCCGACGCGGTCTGGTACAGCAGCGTGATCAGCGAGGTGCGCGAGACCAGCTCGCGCAGCAGGTCCGCGACCACCGCGTTGCCCGCCAGCTGCGCGACGAGCACGTGGAACTCGCCCAGCAGGCGCGAGCGCGCCCAGAGGTCGTTGGCGGCCACCGCCTCGCGCTCGGCCGCGACGTGCGCGCGAACCGCCGCGAGCTGGGCGGCCGCCGGCGCGCGCGCGAACTCGGCCACCACCGCGCGCTCGAGGATGCGGCGCGCCGCGAACACCTCGCGCGCCTCGCGCACCGTGGGCTGCGCCACGAACGCGCCGCGCGCGGGCAGCAGCGTCACCAGCCTGAGCTGGGCGAGCTGGAACAGCGCCTCGCGCACCTTGGTGCGGCTCACGCCGAACGCCTCGCCGAGGCTCTCCTCGCCGAGCTTGGTGCCGGGCGGGAGGCGGTGCTCGGTGATCGCCGCGGTGACGCGGCGCACGATCTCGTCGGTGGTCGTGCGCCGCGCCCGGCGGGGGCCGGCGGCGGGGGCGGAGGGGCGGGGCATCGCGCGGAATTGTATACGATCTGTCCGACCTTGTCCATAGGGAAGCGCGATGCGACGCGGGGCAGATGCAGCCTTGACTGCATACATTTGGTCGGCTATCGTATGCAGCGTGACGACGTCGCTCGCCCACCTGAACGCCCTCGACCGCGCCGGTTTCGTCCGGCTGCTGGGCGCGGTGTTCGAGCACTCGCCCTGGGTCGCCGAGCGCGCGTGGGAGCGGCGGCCGTTCGCCTCGATCGAGGCGCTGCACGCCGCGATGCGCGGGGCGGTCCGCGACGCGCGCGCGGGCGAGCAGCTCGCCCTCATCCGCGCGCACCCCGAGCTCGCCGGCCGCGAGGCGGCGGCGGGCACGCTCACCGCCGACTCGACCTCGGAGCAGGGGCGGCTCGGCTTCACCGCCCTCAGCCGGGCGGAGGTCGAGCGCGTGGCGCGCGCGAACGCCGCGTATCGGGAGAAGTTCGGCTTCCCCTGCATCGTCGCGCTGCGCCTGCACCCCACGCGCGAATCGGTGATCGCCGAGATGGAGCGCCGCGCCGGCAGCGACCGCGCCGCCGAGCTCGCCGCGGCGCTCGACCAGATCGGCCACATCGCGCGCGGCCGGCTCGACAAGCTCCTCACCGCCTGACTGGATTTGCCCATGGGCCGGCTCTCGACGCACGTCCTCGACACCGTCAGCGGCAGGCCCGCCGCCGGCATGAAGATCGAGTTCGCGGTGCTGGAGCACGGGCGGCGCACGACGCTGAAGACCGTGCACACCAACGCCGACGGGCGCACCGACGAGCCGGTGATGGCCGGCGCGGCGATGCGCACCGGCGAGTTCGAGCTCGTCTTCCACGTCGCGGACTACTTCCGCGGCAGAGGCGTCGCGCTCCCCGACCCGCCGTTCCTCGACCGCGTGCCGATCCGCTTCGGCATCGCGGACGCGTCGGGCCACTATCACGTCCCGCTCCTCTGCACGCCCTGGAGCTACGGCACCTATCGCGGCAGCTGAGCGGCGCGCCGGTGCGCGCCGGTTAGAATCGCGGCGTGAGCGCCCCTTTCGTCCGCCGCCGCGCCCTCCTCGCCTCCGCCGCGGCGGTCGCGCTCGGCGCGTGCGGGCGCTGGAAGTCGCAGGCGCCCGAGCGCGGCCCGGTCGCCGCGATGTTCCCCGGGCGCGTCGACGACGGCGGATTCATGGAGTCGGGCTACCGCGGTCTCCTGCGCATCCGCGACGAGCTGCGGCTGCCGATCGAGTACGTCGCCGAGGTCGCGCCGGACGACGAGGCGATGAAGGCCGCGCTGCGCAAGCTGGCCGATTCCGACGCGAAGCTCGTGATCGCCCACGGCGGGCAGGCGGCCGCGGCGGTGCAGCGCGTCGCGTGGGAGTTCCCGGACCAGCGCTTCGCGTCGATCCAGGGCCACCTCACCCGGCCCAACCTCGCGGTGTACGAGGTGCTGCAGGAGCAGTCGGCCTGGCTCGCCGGCGCCGCCGCCGGGCTGCTCACGCGCTCGAACGTCGTCGGGCACATGTCGGGGCTGCGCGTCCGGCCCGGCCTCAAGGGGCGCGCCGCGTTCGCGGCGGGGCTCGCGCACACCAACCCGCGCGCGCGGCTCCTCACCAGCTTCTCCGGGACCCAGGACGACGCGGCCGTCGCGCAGCGCATCGCGCTCGCGCAGATCGACGCCGGGGCGGACCTCATCTTCACCATGCTGAACGCCGGTCGCGCCGGGGCGATCGCGGCCTGCCGCGAGCGCGGCGTCAGGCAGATCGGCAACGTCCGCGACTGGGTGGCGGCGATGCCCGACGTGTTCGTCGCGAGCGCGGTCGCCGACGCGGGGTTCGCGGTGTTCCAGTCCGGGCGGGACCTGAGCGACAACCTCTACAAGGGCGACCTCGTGAAGCGCTTCGGGATGCGCTACCCCGAGGCAGTGCGGCTCGCGCTCGCCGCGGGCGTGCCGCAGCCGGTGGCCGCGCGCGTCGCCGACCTCGGGCGGGAGATGGCGGCGGGCGGCATCGCGATCCCCGAGACCTACTCGGGCCCCGAGTTCATGCCGGCCTGAGCCGCCGGAGCGGGAGGAAGCCCATGACAGCCGGTGGCGTCTCCATCCACGTCGTGGACGTGTCGCGCGGCGTGGTCGCCGCGTGGATGCGGGTCGAGGTCTACCAGCTCGATCCCGCGCGCCGGCTGGTCACGAGCGGCATCGTCAGCGCGAAGGGGCTGGTCGAGGAGCCGGCGCTCGCCCGGCGCTTCGTGCCCGGCTACTACGAGGCGGTGTTCCACGTCGGCGCGTTCTACCGCGCGGTCGGCATCGAGCTGCCGAGAGTGCCCTTCCTGGACGTCGTCACCTACCGCTTCGGGATCTCCGACCCCGAGCAGCACTACCACCTGCCGATGAAGGTCACGCCGTGGGGCTACTCGTGCTTCCGCG
>JAGVSZ010000259.1 GCA_019137045.1 Betaproteobacteria bacterium | reverse complement strand
GAGCCCCAGCGCGATGGCGTCCTCGTCCGGTTCGAGGGCGAACAGGCCCCGGCCGAGCCGCAGCGCTACGATCTCGTGCTGGTGAGCGTCGGCCGCAGCCCGAACGGCGGGAAGATCGGCGCCGAGCGAGCCGGCGTCGCGGTGAGCGACCGCGGCTTCATCCCGGTCGACGGCCAGATGCGCACGAACGTGCCGCACATCTTCGCGATCGGCGACGTCGTCGGCCAGCCGATGCTCGCCCACAAGGCGGTGCACGAGGGGCACGTCGCGGCCGAGGCGGCCGCGGGGAAGAAGTCCTACTTCGACGCGCGCGTGATCCCGTCGGTCGCGTACACCGATCCCGAGGTGGCGTGGGTCGGCACCACCGAGGACGAGGCCAAGAAGCAGGGCCTCAAGTACGGCGTGGGCAAGTTTCCCTGGTCCGCGTCGGGGCGGGCGCTCGCGAACGGGCGCTCCGAGGGCTTCACGAAGCTGATCTTCGACGAGGAGCACCACCGGATCATCGGCGGCGGCGTCGTCGGGACCGGCGCGGGCGACTTGATCAGCGAGGTCGCGCTCGCGATCGAGATGGGCGCCGACGCGGTGGACATCGGCAAGACCATCCATCCGCACCCGACGCTCGGCGAGAGCGTCGGCATGGCGGCCGAGGTCTACGAGGGCGTGTGCACGGACCTGCCGCCGCCGCGCAAGCGGTAGCGGGTCCTAGTAGAAGCGGTAGCCGAAGACGGTGCCGAACGTGGTGGTGGCGCGGTCGGCGCCGCCGGCCTCGCCCGGGTCGCCGTAGAGGCGGTCGTAGCCGAGCGACGTGCTGACGTAGAGATTGCGGTCGAGCGTGTAGCGCCACGAGAGGCGGAAGCCGGCGCCCGGCTCGCCGTAGCGCAGCGACTGGCGCGCGAGCGCGTCTCCCGCCATCAGGGCGTAACCCGGCGCGGCCGCGCCCGACTGCCCGAGGGTGAACCCTCCGGAGAGCGTGAACGAGTGGCGCTCGGCCACGCTGACGTCGTAGCTCGCGCCGAAGTCGATCCGGGTTGCAGCGATGCGGGGGTCGTCGATGGACTGGCGCACCGCGGACGAGAACGTCCAGTTCGCGTGGCGGTAGCCGAAATACGCCCCGCCGTCGACGGGCACGACGTCGCTTCCGGGCAGGAGCAGCGCGGGCGGCGGGGTGCCGGGGATGGCCAGGCTCGTGCGCAGGCCGGGATCGAACGCGCCGGCACGCGCAGGATTGAACCCCTGGCCATCGCGCGGCCCGACGAAAAACCCCCCGAGCCACGGCGAGGCGCTCACCGCGCGATCGACGCCGGCTGCGCTCCACCACTGCGTGCGCCCCGGGCTCCGCTCGGCCGGCGGCGCGTCGAGCCGCTGCGCCGCCGCGGGGGCGGCCGCGAGGCCGAGGGCGAGGAGGACGCTGGCGAGGCGCATTGCGACGGCAGGGTGAACGATGGACGAATTCTACGCCTGCGCCCGCGCGCGGGGGCAAGGGACTAGTCCCTCGGGTCGAGGGCCCCGGACCCTCCGCTAGAATCCGGCGCCATGACCCAGGACGAGCTGAAACAGGCAGTTGCGCGCGCCGCGCTGCAATACGTCGTCGATGACGCCGTCATCGGCGTGGGCAGCGGCTCGACCGCCAACTACTTCATCGACGAGCTGGGCGCGCGCGCGGGCAGGATCCGCGGCGCGGTGGCGAGCTCCGAGCGCACCGCCGAGCGCCTGCGCCGCCACGGCATCCCGCTCGTCGACCTGAACGAGGTCGACGCGCTGCCGGTGTACATCGACGGGGCGGACGAGGTCACCGCGGGTGGCGCGATGATCAAGGGCGGCGGCGGCGCGCTCACGCGCGAGAAGATCGTCGCCGCGGTGTCGCGCCGCTTCGTCTGCATCGCCGACGAATCGAAGCTGGTGACGGTGCTCGGCGCGTTTCCGCTCCCGGTCGAGGTGATCCCGATGGCGCGCGCGCACGTCGCGCGCGAGATCGTGCGGCTGGGGGGCGAGCCGCGGCAGCGCGCGGACTTCCTGACCGACAACGGCAACGCCGTGCTGGACGTGCGCGGCCTCGCGATCACCGATCCCGCCGCCCTGGAGGAGCGGCTCAACAACATCGTGGGCGTGGTCACGAACGGCCTCTTCGCCCGGCGCGGCGCGGACGTGGTGCTGCTCGGAACGCCCGCGGGCGTGCAGACGATGGTCCGGACCGACTCGGCGCCGTAGCGACGCCGCCGGGTCGCGCGCGGAGCCGCGCGGCAGGCGGCGCGACGACGCCCGCGGCGGGCGCGCCGTCAGGGCTTCTTCGGCACGTAGCCGGACGCTTCGTCGGCGCCGCCGCCGAAGAAGTACTTCTCCGACTGCTCCAGCAGGTACTTGCGCGCCTTTGCGTCCGCGAGGTTGAGGCGCATCTCGTTGATCAGGCGCGTCTGCTGCGCCTGCCACATCTGCCACGCCTCCCGCGACACGTTTTCCCAGATGCGCTTGCCGAGCTCGCCCGGCAGCGGCGGGACGGCGAGGCCCTCGGCCTCGCGCCCGAGCTTCACGCACTTGACCATTCTCGCCATGGGGCCACTCCGTGTCGCGGTGTGGCGCGGATTCTACGCGCCTAGATCGCCTTGACCAGGACGCGGGAGCGGCGCTGCCAGTTGTAGAGCGAGCGCTTCTCGCGCGGGAGCGCCTCCGCGCCCGTCGCCGCGAAGCCGCGCTCGGCGAACCACTGCGCGGTGCGGGTGGTGAGGACGAAGAGCTTCTTCATGCCGGCGGCGCGCGCGCGCTCCTCGATCGCGCGCATGAGCTTCTCGCCGTGCCCGTTGCCGCGGTACTCGGGCCGGACCGCGAGGCAGGCGAGCTCGCCCGCGCGCGTGCGCGGGAAGGGATAGAGCGCCGCGCAGCCGAGGATCATGCGGTCGTGCTCGAGGACGCTGAAACGGCCGATCTCGCGCTCGAGCAGCTCGCGCCCGCGCCGCACCAGCGTGCCGTCGGCCTCCAGCGGCGCGATGAGCTGCAGGATGCCGCCGACGTCCTCGATCGTGGCCGGGCGCAGCCGCTCGAGCTTGTCGGCGGTGATCATGCTGCCCGAGCCCTCGTGCGTGAAGAGCTCGGCGAGCAGCGCGCCGTCGACGTTGCGCGCGATGACGTGGGCGCGCTCCACGCCCGCGCGCACCGCCTCGACCGCGTGCGCGAGGTACACGCGCGAGTCCCCGGTGAGGTGGCGGCCGCTCGCGAGCAGCCGCTCGGCCTCGTTCGCGCTCAGCTCCGGCAGCAGGCGGCCGTCGGCGCCGGCGAGCGCCGCGTCCGAGAAGAAGACGAGCTTGGCCGCGCCCAGCGCCGCGGCGGTCGCCACCGCGACGTCCTCCATCGCCAGGTTGAAGACCTCCCCGGTCGGGGAGAAGCCGATCGGGGACACGATGACGATGTTGCCGGCGTCCAGGCAGCCGGCGATCGCCGGCGCGTCGACTCTCCGCACCGCGCCGGTGTGCTGGTAGTCGACCCCGTCGTGGACGCCCATCGGCCGCGCGGTGATGAAGTTGCCGGACACGGTGTTGATCGCCGCGCCCGCCATCGGGGTGTTCGGCAGCCCGAGGGAGAGGAGCGCGTCCATCTCGACGCGCAGCAGGCCCACCGCGGCCTTGACGCACTCGAGCGCGACCGGGTCGGTGACGCGCAGGCCCTGGTGGTAGCGCGGCCGCTGCCTGCGCGCGGCGAGCTGCGCCTCGATCTGCGGGCGCGAGCCGTGCACCAGCACGAGCCGGATGCCGGCGCTGCGCAGCAGGTTGAGGTCGTGCGCGAGCGCCACGAACCGGCCCTCGGCCACCAGCTCGCCGCCGAACGCGATGACGAACGTGCGTCCGCGGAAGGCGTTGAAGTACGGCGCCACCGACCGGAACCACGTCACGAAGCTCGCATCGGGTTTGGAGCGCATGGGTCTTGTGATCGATTCGGACGAGGCGCATTCTAGAGCATGGCCCGGCGGCACCCGGCGGCGGTCAACCGCGGCGGCCGCTGCGGCGTTGAAGCCGGGCTGCGCATCGAACGGAGGTCACGAATGTTCCTGAAACGCACCCTCGCCGCGCTCGCGGCCGCCTGCACGATGGGCGCCGCGCACGCGCAGAGCGCGACCATCCAGACCGACTGGGCCACGTTCGGCAAGTTCCTCTCGGTGGTCCACGCGCTGATGCAGGCCTCGGAGAAATCGGGAGGCGACCCGAAGGCGGTGCAGCAGGCGATGGACGACATCCTCGCCGGCCGCAACGCGGACGCGAACGAGCTCGCGCTGCAGATCTTCGGCGAGGTGCCCGCCGCCGAGCGCGAGAAGATGCTCTCGATCGGCCGCTCGATGGTGGCCATGAACCAGCGCGAGATGGCTGCGGGAGCGCGCGCGTCGGGCGACCTCGCGGCCCTAAAGGCGCGCAAGGACCTCACCGAGATCGGTCTCGTCTACCACGACAACGCCCAGTTCCTGGACGCGGTAAAGCGCAACGACGTGCTCGCGGTGCGCCTCTTCCTCGCCGGGCGGGGCGTGGACCCGAACGCCCGGGACCTGCTCGGTGCCTCGGCGCTCGACATCGCGCAGCGCGCGGGCCACGCGGAGATGGCGGAGCTGCTCGCCGCCGGCGCCCGCGCCCGGTAGCGCTCAGCAGTCCCCGAACAGCGCCTGCAAGGCGGCGAGCGCGGCGAGCGGCGCGGTCTCGGTGCGCAGCACGCGCGGGCCGAAGCGCACCACCGCGTATCCGGCCGCGGTTGCGATCCGCCGCTCCGCCGCGGTGAGCCCGCCCTCGGGCCCGACCAGGACGGCGACCGGCGGCGCGACGGCGAGCGCGCGCAGCGTCTGCGCGCCGTCGGGCGCGAGCAGAATGCGGGTGCCCGCCGCCGGGAGCGCGGCGAAGTACTCGTCGAACCGGAGGCTCGGCGCGACCGGCGGCACGCGGTTGCGGCCGCACTGCTCGCAGGCCGCGATCGCGACGTTCTGCCAGTGGACCTCGCGGCGCTCCCGCCGCTCGCTCGAGAGGCGCACCACCGACCGCGCGGTCAGGACCGGCTGGATCGCCGCGACGCCGAGCTCGGTCGCCTTCTGCAGGACGAGGTCCATCCGGTCCCCGGCGCACACGCCCTGCGCGAGGTGCACCGCGAGCGGCGACTCGCGGTCGACCGCGCGCCGATCGCGCACCGAGGCGTGCACCCCGCGCCTGCCCTGGACGGTGATCACGGCGGCGGACTCGTGCCCGTCGCCGCCGAAGAGCGTCACCGCGTCGCCGGTTCGCAGGCGGAGCGCCGCCACGTGCCGCGCGGCGCGCTCGGAGAGCGCGACCGTCGCGCCGGGCGCGAGCGGCTCCTCGCAGTAGAGGCGCGGCGCGGCGGGGCCGGGGAGGGCCGACATGCTACGATTCTAGCGACGGTCGTCGGAGCGAGGTCCCGCGTGGCGGTGCAATCCCCGGTGTGCGATTTCGGCTGGAAGGCGGTGGATTTCGACCTGCCGGGGGTCGACGGCAAGCGCCACACGCTCGCGTCCGCGCGCGGACCCGCCGGCGCGCTGGTGATGTTCATCTGCAACCACTGCCCGTACGTGAAAGCGATCCGCGCGCGCATCGTCCGCGACTGCGGCGAGCTCGCGGCGCACGGGATCGGCTCGATCGCGATCATGTCCAACGACCCCGCCGAGTACCCCGAGGACTCGTTCGAGAACATGCGCCGCGTGGCCGCGGAGTCGGGATTCACCTTCCCGTACGTCCTCGACGCGACGCAGGACGTGGCGCGCGCCTATGCGGCGGTGTGCACGCCCGAGTTCTTCGGGTTCAACGCCGCGCTCGAGCTCCAGTACCACGGCCGCCTGGACGCGTCCAAGACGAGCCCGGTCGAGGGCGCGACGCGCGAGCTCTTCGACGCCATGGTGCGCATCGCGCGCACGGGCAGGGGCCCCGCCGAGCAGACCGCCGCCCTCGGCTGCTCGATCAAGTGGAAGCATTCGTAGCACCCGCGCGGCGATGCGCGCGGTCGCGCTGATCGGGATCCTGCCGCGCGCACGCGCCCGGGCGCGCGGCGCGTGAGCCCCGCAATCGAGGTCCGCGACCTCGTCAAGCGCTTCGGCCGGGTCGAGGCGGTGCGGGGCATCTCCTTCACCGTCGCGCGCGGGTCGACCTGCGCGCTGCTCGGCGGCAACGGCGCGGGCAAGACCACCACGCTCTCGATGCTGCTCGGCGTGCTGCTGCCGAGCGCGGGATCGGTCCGCGTGCTGGGCGAGGACATCGGTCGCCACCGCTACCGCGTGCTCGGGCGGATGAACTTCACCTCGCCCTACGTCGATCTGCCCAAGAAGCTCACCGTGGAGGAGAACCTGCGCATGTTCGCGCGGCTGTACGGCGTGCGCGACATGAAGCGCCGCATCGCCGCGCTCGCGGCCGAGCTCGACCTGGCGGACATCCTCGCGCGCGCCTACGGCACGCTCTCGGCCGGCATGCGCACGCGCGTGTCGGTGGCCAAGGCGCTGCTGAACGAGCCCGAGCTCATCCTGCTCGACGAGCCGACCGCCTCGCTCGACCCCGACGTCGGGGACCGCGTGCGCGCCCAGCTCCTCGACTACCGCCGGCGCACCGGCGCCACGATGTTGCTCGCCTCGCACAACATGCCCGAGGTGGAGCGCATGTGCGACGCGGTGCTGATGATGCGTGCCGGGCGGATCGTGGACTCGGGCGCGCCGGCGGAGCTGATCGCGCGCTACGGCCGCTCCACGATGGAGGAGGTGTTCCTGGACGTGGCGCGCCGGCCGGAGCCGGCCGGCGCGACCGCGCCGGGCGGATTGCGGGAGGACGACGAGTGACGCCGCCCGCGGTCCTCGCGCTGCGGCGGATGTACGCGATGGTGCTGCGCCATCTCTATCTCTTCCGCAAGTCGTGGATCCGGGTGCTGGAGATGGCCTACTGGCCGACGATGCAGATGGTGCTGTGGGGCTTCATCGCCAAGTTCCTCGCCACGAACTCGTCCTGGGTCGCGCAGGTGCCGGGGCTGCTCGTCTCGGCGCTGCTGCTGTGGGAGGTTCTCTTCCGCGGCCAGCTCGGGGTGGCGCTCTCCTTCTTCGAGGAGCTCTACGCGCGCAACCTCGGGCACCTGTTCGTGAGCCCGCTGCGGCCGCTCGAGCTGGTCGCGTCGATGATCGCGGTCTCGTTCTTCCGCACCGCGATCGGGGTGGGGGCCGCGATCGCGCTCGCGGTCGCGCTCTACCGCTACTCGATCTTCGACCTCGGCGTGCCGCTCGTCACGTTCTTCGCCAACCTGCTCGTCTGCGGCTGGGCGATCGGCCTGATGGTGGCGGCGCTGGTGATGCGCTACGGCCTCGCGGCGGAGAACTTCGCCTGGGGCGCGATCTTCGTCGCCGCGCCGGTGAGCGGGATCTACTACCCGATCAGCGTGCTGCCGGACTGGCTGCAGGCGGTCGCGTGGTGCCTGCCGACGAGCCACGTGTTCGAGGGCATGCGCGCGGTGCTGCTCGAGCGCACGTTTCTCTGGCGCGAGTTCTGGACCGCGGTGGGCCTGAACGTGCTGTACGTGGCCGCCGGGATCGCGCTCTTCCTCGCGGCGTTCAACGGCGCCCGGCGGCGCGGGATGCTGCTCCAGATCGGCGAGTAGCCGCCGCCGCCCCGCTCAGGCCGGAGCCTGCGCCCGGCGCCGCGCGCACCACCGCCGCGCGCATCGGGCGGCCGTCCCCGCCTGTAATCGTCGCGACCTTGGCGCGACCAAAGGGGGCCAGCGTGTTGCAGGCGCCGCGGCGGCGCAGTGCCGCAGCGGAGAACCCCGAACCGGTCTTTCAACCCAAGGAGATGGAATCATGAAGAAGCTGATCGCAGTCGTGCTGCTCGCTCTCGGAGGCGCGCAGGGCGTCGCCGTGGCGACGGAGAACAACACCTACACCGAGCCCTACTGGGCGCCGCGCAAGTTCATGAGCGTCGACGCGACGCAGTACCGCGGCGGCGAACGCGGCACGCGCAACTACGACCTCGTCGACCGCTACAACCCGTAATTCGGGGCGACCGATGTCCGGGCGCAGCCTGCTCGCCGCGAGCCTCCTCCTCCTGCTCGCGCTGGGGAGCGCTGCGCCCGGCGCGGCGCAGGTGGTGGAGGATCCGCACTGGCGGCGGCTCGCGGCCGACGAGACGGGCGGCGCGCAGCAGCGCTCGGCGCCGCCGGACGTGCGCACCGCGCCCGGCCCGGTCCCCGCGCAGCAGACCCGCGCGGGCGGCTGACGACTAGATCGGAAGAGCGTCGTGTAGGGAAAGAGTGTA
>JAGVSZ010000388.1 GCA_019137045.1 Betaproteobacteria bacterium | reverse complement strand
TGGCTCGGACCCGAGGAGGCCAAGAAGGAGATCGTCGACGCCATCTCCGCGTACAAGAAGGCGAAGAGGAAACCGGCGTTCTGACTGGCGCGAGGAAACCATGAGCATGCACATCGATTCGACCGCGGCGGCGCGGATTGCCCTGGCCATCGCGCTCGCCGCCCTGGCGACCGGGCTGGCGGCGCAGGAGGTGCGGCGGCCGGACGGTTCGGTCGTGCGGCCGATCGCGGCGCCGGAGCCGGCGCCGCGGACCGGCTACGACCCGAACGCGCCCGCGCGGCAGGAGCAGGAAGCCGCGCGCCGCGCGCGCGAGGAAGAGAACGCCCGCCGCGCCGAGCAACTGCGCCAGCAGCGCGAGGCGCAGATGGAGGAGACGCTGCGGCGCCGCGGCGCGAGCGGGACGCCGGCGTCGTCGATCGACGCGATCAACGAGCAGCGCGGCGAACAGCTCGAGCGCGCGCGGCGCGAGCGCGAGGCGGCCGCCGACACGCCGCGCAACCGCCCGCAGTAGCCGGCCGCGACGCGGCTGCCGTCACGCGGCCCGGAACGGGCTGTGCTCGGCCAGCTCGTCGACGTAGCGCTCGATCCCGCTCGACTCGCGCGTCAGGAACTTCTCCACCGCGTCGGCGAACTGCGGGTGCCGCAGCCAGTGCGCGGACCAGGTCGGCGCCGGCAGGAAGCCGCGCGCGAGCTTGTGCTCGCCCTGCGCGCCGCCCTCGAACGCGCCGATCCCGCGCTCGATGCAGAACTCCAGCCCCTGGTAGTAGCACGCCTCGAAGTGCAGGCACGGGACGTGCTCCACCGCGCCCCAGTAGCGTCCGTACAGCGCCTCCGGGGAATAGAGGTCGAGCGCGGCCGCCACCGGCCGTCCCGCGCGCTCGGCGAGTACGAGCAGCACGTGGTCGGGCAGGGTCTCGCCCAGACGCGCGAAGAAGGCGCGGTTCAGGTAGGGCGTCGAGCGGTGCGCGCGGTAGGTGAGGGCGTAGCAGCGCGCGAAGAAGTCCCAGTCCGCGGACGTGATCTCGGGCCCGGTCTTGCGGCGCAGGGTGATCCCCGCAGCGCGCACCTTGCGCCGCTCCTGCCGGATCTTCTTGCGCTTGTCGTGCGTGAGGGTGGCGAGGAACTCGTCGAAGCTCGCGTAGCCCGGGTTCGTCCAGTGGAACTGCACGCCCCGCCGCAGCAAGAGCCCCGCGGCGGCCAGCTCGCGCGCCTCGCCCTCGGGCGGGAAGAGCACGTGCAGCGACGACACCCCGCGCGCCATCTCCAGCGCTGCGGCCACGAGCCGAGCGCGGTCGGCGCGCGCGGCGGCCAGCAGCCGCGCCCCGGTCACCGGCGAGAAAGGCACCGCGGCGAGGAGCTTCGGGTAGTAGTCGAGCCCGCTGCGCTCGTACGCGTCCGCCCACGCCCAGTCGAAGACGTACTCGCCGTACGAGTGCGCCTTGAGGTAGAGCGGCAGCGCCGCGCACAGGCGTTCCCCGTCCCACAGCGTGACGAAGCGCGGCGCCCAGCCGGTGCGCGCCGAGGCGCATCCCGATTCGTGCAGCGCGCTGAAGAACTCGTGGCGCAGGAGCGGGTTGGCGCCCGCGAGCGCGTTCCAGTCGCCGGCGGGGACGGCGGCGAGATCCTCGACCACCCGCAGGGTCCTCCGGTCGCGCATCCCGCCCGCGGTCCGCGCGCCCTCAGCGCACCCCGATGTCGCGCGCGATCTGCGCGCCCATCTTCGGGTCGAAGGACTCGACCCGCTTCAGCTCCGCGACCGCCTTCTCGTGCTCGCCCGCGCGGTGGTAGGCGATTGCGAGCTGATGCCCGGCGTGGGGGTTGAAGTACTGCTGCTTCGCCGCCTCCTGCAGGCGCGCGATGGCGGCCGGCAGGTCGCCCCGGCCGAGCGCGATCACCCCGAGCCCGTACCACGCGCGGTCGAGCTGCGGCTTCAGGCGGATGGCCGCCTCGAACTGCGCCACCGCGTCGTCCAGCGCGCCGCGCTCGTGGTACAGGAAGCCGAGGTTGAAGCGGGTGTCCGCGTCGTCCGGCGCGAGCTCGACCGCGCGCTTCAGCGCGGCGATCGCCTGTGCCGGCGCGCGCTGCTGGGCGTAGAGGTACCCGACCCCGCGCCAGGCCGCGACCATGTCCGGATCGAGCGCGAGCGCGCGCTCGAACGCCGCGATCGCGCTGCGCTGGCGCTTGCAGAAGGCGTAGGCCTGCGCCGCCCAGTAGTGCGCGCGCGGGGCGAGGAATCCGGCCATGGCCGGGCGATTATTCGCGAACCGCGCGGGTGCGGCAACGGCCGGGCGCGAAGGGGCATTTGCTATACTCGCCCGCGACTCGTGCGGCCGTCGCGCGCGCAGACGCGGCGGGCGTCATTCCGGAGCGCAGCCATGAAGAAGATCGAGGCCGTGATCAAGCCCTTCAAGCTCGACGAGGTGCGGGAGGCGCTCGCCGAGGTCGGCGTCACCGGCCTCACCGTGACCGAAGTGAAGGGCTTCGGGCGGCAGAAGGGCCACACCGAGCTCTACCGCGGGGCGGAGTACGTGGTCGATTTCCTGCCCAAGGTGAAGGTCGAGGTGGTCGTCATCGACAGGATGGTCGAGCAGGCGATCGAGGCGATCGTCAAGGCGGCGCGCACCGGCAAGATCGGCGACGGCAAGATCTTCGTCACCGGGGTCGAGCAGGTGGTGCGCATCCGCACCGGCGAGACGAACGAGGCCGCCATCTAGGGCGACGCGCGGGGTCGCGCCACCGCGCGCTCCCGCAGCCTGGCCGCCTGCGGCGGCAGATCGCTGCGGGGGCCGCCGCGCCCTACGCCCGCAGCAGCACCAGCACCGCCCCGCTTCCGCCCTGCGCCGCCGGCGTCTGGCAGAAGGCGAGCACGTCCTCGCGCCGCGCCAGCCACGCGCCCACCTTGCCCTTGAGCACCGGCTCGCGGTTCTTCGAGCCGAGGCCCTTGCCGTGCACGATGCGCACGCAGCGGTGCGCGCGGCGCCCCGCCTGGCGCAGGAACCCTGCCACGGCCTCGTGCGCCTGCGCGCGGTTCATGCCGTGCAGATCGAGGTGGTCCTGCACGACCCAGTGACCGCGCCGCAGCCGGCGCAGCACCTGGCGGGAAACGCCCGCGCGGACGTAGGCAAGGGCGTCCCCCGCCTCGAGCGCCGCGTCGTCGTCGTCGAGCGCGCCGTGGCGGCTCTCGGCGAGCGCGGCGCGCTCGTCGAGCAGCGACTGCACCGGCACCGGCGGGGGGGCGGGCGTGGGGCGATGGTGGCGCGCCCCGGCGCGCAGGGGCACCGCGTCGTGCACCGCCGCGCGGAAGAGTGCCGCTTCCTCCTCGGTGATGCGCGGATCGAGCGGGCGCTTCACGGCGCGCGGCCGGCGCCGGTCAGGCGCGGCTCTCGAGGTACTTCTCGGCGTCGAGCGCCGCCATGCACCCCGAGCCGGCGCTCGTGACCGCCTGCCGGTAGACGTGGTCCTGCACGTCGCCCGCGGCGAACACGCCGGGCACGCTGGTCGCCGTCGCGTTCCCGTTCCGCCCGCCGCGCGTGACGATGTAGCCCCCCTCCATCTCGAGCTGGCCCGCGAAGAGCCCGGTGTTCGGACTGTGGCCGATCGCGACGAACAGGCCGTGCGCCTCGAGCACCGCGGTCGCGCCGGTCTGCGCGTGCCGGATGCGCACGCCGGTGACGCCCTTCTCGTCGCCGAGAACCTCGTCGAGCGTGTGGTTCCAGCGGATCTCGACGTTCGGCTTCTCCAGGAGCTTCTGCTGCAGGATCTTCTCGGCGCGGAACCGGTCGCGCCGGTGGATCACCGTCACGCGCCGCGCGATGTTGGCGAGGTAGAGCGCCTCCTCGACGGCGGTATTCCCGCCCCCGACCACGACCACGTCCTGGCCGCGGTAGAAGAAGCCGTCGCAGGTCGCGCACGCCGACACGCCCTTGCCCATGAACTGCTGCTCCGAGGGGAGCCCGAGGTACTTCGCCGAGGCGCCGGTGGCGATGATCAGCGCGTCGCAGGTGTAGGTGCCGCTGTCGCCCGCCAGCCGCAGCGGCCGCTCGCGCAGGTGGACCGTGTGGATCTGGTCGAACACGATCTCGGTCTCGAACCGCTCGGCGTGGCGCTGGAAGCGCGCCATCAGGTCGGGCCCCTGGACGCCTTCGGCGTCGGCCGGCCAGTTGTCCACGTCGGTGGTGGTCATCAGCTGGCCGCCCGGCGCAAGCCCGGTGAGCAGGACCGGACGCAGGTTCGCCCGCGCGGCGTACACCGCGGCGGTATATCCGGCCGGTCCGGAACCGAGGATGAGGAGGCGGCAGTGCTTGGCGGGCTTGTCGGGCATTGCGGGAGGGGCGTCCGGATCGAGGCGTGCAGGTCGCGATTATACGGGCGGGGAGCGCGCCGTCCGGGGGCTGACCTGTTCCTTGGAATAAGTTGAAGTTTCGACGCTAACCGGTTGTTTCTCTGTGAATCCTCCCCTATACTCCCAAGCTGGAGCCAATCGCCAAAGTGCCCGGAACGCCATTCGAAAGCCGTCGCTTTGACGTTTGTTCATCGCATCGCGCTCGTCGCACTCCTCGGATGGCACGGCGCGTCGTTCGCGCAGGCGGGCGCGCCGCCGCCGCAGTTCCCGATCGCGCGCTTCGCCGTCGAAGGGGCGACGCTGATCGCGCCTGACCGCATCGAGGCGGCGCTCGCTCCGTTCACCGGCGCGGAGCGCACGTTTGCCGACGTCCAGGGCGCGCGCGCGGCCCTCGAAGCCGCTTACGCGCGCCTCGGCTACGGCGCCACGCAGGTCGTCGTCCCGGAGCAGGAGATTGCCGGCGGCGTGGTGCGCCTGCGCGTGATCGAAGGGCGCGTCGGCGCGGTGACGATCGAGGGCAACCGGCACTTCGACGATGCGAACATCCGGCGCAGCCTGCCCGCGCTCGCCGACGGCGCACCGGTCAACACGGCGCGACTCGCCCGCGAGCTGCGGCTCGCCAACGAGAACCCGGTCAAGCAGACGACCGTCGTGCTGAAGGGCGGCGCGGAGGAGGGCGACCTCGCCGCGCAGGTGCGCGTCGAGGACCAGCGCCCGTGGCGGTTCAGCCTGAGCCTCGACAACACCGGCACGCCCGAGACCGGCGAGTACCGCGTCGGCGTGGGCTTCCAGCACGCCAACCTCTTCGACCGCGATCAGGTCCTCACCCTGCAGTACCTGACCTCGCCGAGCCGGGAGACCGACCCCGGGGCGCTCGCGCTGCCGCCCAACGACAACGTCCTGATCGCCGGCGCCGGGTATCACGTCCCGCTGTACTCGCTCGGCGACTCCGTGGACCTCATCGCCGGCTACGCGAACGTGGATTCCGGCGTGGTGCAGAACCTGTTCGCGGTGAGCGGCAGTGGCTGGTTCTACGGCGCCCGGTACAACTTCGGCCTGCCCGCGGCCGGCGCCTTCGAGCAGAAGCTCGCCCTCGGCTTCGACTGGCGCATCTACAACAACGACGTCGCGCCGGTGGGCACGTCGACCAGCATCACGCCCGACTACACCCTGCATCCGCTCAGCCTCGCGTACTCGGGCGCGTGGCGCGCCGCGGGGCAGGAACTGGCGTTCTCGGTGGCGGGCGTGCAGAACATCCCGGGCGGCAACGACGGTACCCAGGCCACGTTCGACGCGGTGCGCCCCGGGGCCCCGGCGAGCTACACGCTCGCCCGGGCGAACCTCAACTACCTGCTCGGGCTGCCGCGCGGTTTCCAGGCGCGCGCGCGCTTCACCGGGCAGTACACGCGCGACGAGCTCCTCCCGGCCGAGCAGTTCGGGATCGGGGGAATGGAGTCGGTGCGCGGGTTCTTCGAGCGCCAGTTCACCGGCGACCGCGGCTACAGCGGGTCGGTCGAGATCTATTCGCCGGACTTCGGCCCCGACCTGCTGCCGCCGGGCGACTGGCGCGCGCGCGTGCTCGCGTTCTACGACTTCGGGCGCGCGTACCGCATCAACCCGGAGGCGTTCGAGCCGGAAGTGATCGGCATCTCGTCGGTCGGCCCCGGCATCCGGATCGCGTACGGCACGAGCGTGAGCATCCGGTTCGACTACGGCTTCCAGATTCAACGCGGCGTGCCGCCCTCGAGCGACACGAGCCGCGCGAACTTCAGCCTCGTGTGGGTGTTCTAGCGCGCGGCGGGGAGAGGAGGCCGGATGCGGGCACGGCGGCTGGCGGCGTCCCGGTGCGGGGCGCACGGAGGCCGTTCTGCTACCATTCGGCCGCATAGCAGTCAATCGGAAGAGGGGACATCACATGGCGGGTCCTGCTAGCGTTTCAACGCTCCTGCTGCGCAACGTGCCGCTGTTCTCCACGTTGCCCGAAGGCCAGCTCGCGCTGCTCACGCGCGTGGTCGGGCGCAAGTCGTACCCGCGCAACTCGACCATCATCAACGCGGGCGACCCGACCGACGCGCTCTACATCGTCATCTCCGGACGCCTGAAGGTGATGATGAGCGACGACGAGGGACGCGAGGTGATCCTCGCCATCCTCGGGCAGGGCGAGTTCTTCGGCGAGATGGGGTTGATCGACGAGGCGCCGCGCTCGGCCACGGTGATCGCGATCGAGCCGTGCGAGCTGCTCACGATCAACAAGATGGACTTCAAGAAGTGCCTGGCCGAGAACTTCGAGATCGCGGTGGGCGTCATGAAGGGGCTGGTGAAGCGCCTGCGCGAGGCGGACAAGAAGATCGGCAGCCTCGCGCTGATGGACGTGTACGGGCGCGTCGCGCGCCTGCTGATGGAGATGGCCGAGACCGTCGACGGCCAGCGCGTGGTCACCAAGAAACTGCCCAAGCAGGACATCGCGAAGATGATCGGCGCTTCGCGCGAGATGGTGAGCCGCGTGATGAAGGACCTGCAGACGAGCGGCCACATCGAGGTGAAGTCGGGCGCGATCTTCCTGCACGAGGCGATGCTGATGTCGGAGGCGCGCGCGTAGTGCCTGCGGGCACGCACCGCCCCGTCCGCAGCGCGTCCACCTGGGTTGGCCGCCGCGCCGGCCCGCGCTCCCGCTCCGGCGCGCCCGGCCACGACCGGCGGGCGGCCGCATGGCCACGCTGAAGTCCGCCGCCGCCGGCGCGCCGCCGCTTCCCGGCCGGGTCGCGCGGCTGCTGCGCGAGTCGCGCTGGCTGGCGCTCGCGGTCCTCGCCGCCTACCTCGTCCTGATCCTCGCGACCTACCACCGCGGCGACCCGGGCTGGTCGCACAGCGTCGCCGCGGAGCGCATCCACAACGCGGGCGGCCAGGTCGGCGCCTACCTGGCCGACCTGCTCCTCTACCTCTTCGGCGTGTCGGCGTGGTGGTGGGTGCTGCTGCTCGTCTACGCGGTGATCTGGGGCTACCGCCGCCTGGACGGCAGCTCGATCTCCGACCACCGGCCGTTCATCGTCGCGCTCGCCGGCTTCTCGGTCCTGCTCGTCGGCTCCACCGGCCTCGAGACGCTGCGCTTCCACACGCTGCGGGCGAGCCTGCCGCTCGCGCCCGGCGGGATGCTGGGGGCGGTGGTGGGCGAGGTCGCGCGCGTGACCTTCGGGTTCACCGGCGCCACGCTGATCCTGCTCGCCGCGAGCATGATCGGGCTGTCGCTCTTCACCGGGATCTCGTGGCTGAGCGCCATGGAGCGCGTGGGCGCCGCGCTCGAGTTCGCGTGGGGGCGGGCCCTCGAGCTGTGGGAGCGGCGCGCGGACCGCAAGGCGGGGGAGATCGCCGCGGTCGCGCGCGAGTCGGCGGTCGAGGAGGACCGCAAGCGCATCGTCGAGCACCACGAACCGATCCGCATCGAGGCGCCGGTGCGCGAGATCCCGAAGTCCGAGCGGGTGATCAAGGAGAAGCAGGCGCCGCTCTTCCACGACCTCCCCGACACGCCGCTGCCGCCGCTCGCGCTGCTCGAGGACGCGCCGGCCGACCAGGAGGCGATCGGCCCGGAGACGCTCGAGTTCACCTCGCGCCTGATCGAGAAGAAGCTGCGCGACTTCGGCGTCGAGGTCAAGGTGCTCGCCGCCTACCCCGGCCCGGTCATCACGCGCTACGAGATCGAGCCCGCGGTGGGCGTGAAGGGCGCGCAGATCGTGAACCTGGTGAAGGACCTCGCGCGCGCGCTCTCGGTGGTCTCGATCCGCGTGGTCGAGACCATCCCGGGCAAGTCCTGCATGGGCCTGGAGCTGCCCAACCCGCGCCGCCAGACGGTGCGCCTGACCGAGATCCTCGGCTCCAAGGCCTACCACGACCTGCACGCCCCGCTCGCGCTCGCGCTCGGCAATGACATCGGCGGCCACCC
>JAGVSZ010000221.1 GCA_019137045.1 Betaproteobacteria bacterium | reverse complement strand
CTCGCCGCGTGGCTCGCGCCCGCGATCGCGCAGGCGCTCGGCACCGCCGAGCGCTGGCTGGCGCCCGTGGCCGCGTCGCTCGTCGCGCTCGTGATCGCGTTCGCCGCTCTCGCCCACGTGCGGCGCGGGCTGCGGGCGCAGCGGGACGCGGCGTGCCGGACGGAACGCGAAGACCGATGACGATGACGCCGACGACCCTCCACCTGATCGGCACCACGCTGTTCGCGCTGGCGCTGGTGCACACGTTCTCGACCGCGTACTTCGAGCGGCTCGCGCACGCGAGCCCGCATCACGCGGGCGCCTGGCACCTGCTGGGCGAGGTCGAGGTCGTGTTCGGCGTCTGGGCGATGGTGCTCGTGCTGTTCATGATGGCGCTGGCCGGGCGCCAGGCGGCCGCGGACTACCTCGAATCGCGCAACTACACCGAGCCGATGTTCGTGTTCGCGATCATGGTGGTCGCGGGCAGCCGGCCGATCCTGGTCTGCGCGATGTTGTTCGTGCGCGCGCTGGCGTCGGTCATCCCGGCGGCGGGCGCGATCGGCTTCACGTTCGCCGCGCTCGCGTTCGTGCCGCTGCTGGGCTCGCTCATCACGGAGCCGGCGGCGATGACGCTCGCGGCGCTGATCCTGCGCGAGCGGCTGTTCGGCGCCGGGATCTCGACGAAGCTCAAGTACGCGGCGCTCGGCACGCTGTTCGTCAACGTGTCGATCGGCGGCACGCTGACGCCGTTCGCGGCGCCGCCGGTGCTGATGGTCGCGGGCAAGTGGGGGTGGGACACCTGGTTCATGCTCGCGAATTTCGGCTGGAAGTCCGCGCTGGCGGTGTCGGTGAACGCGCTCGCGGTGTGCCTGGTGTTCCGCCGCGAGCTCGCGAACCTGGCCACGTTGAAGCCCGTGCAGGCCGAGCCGCTGCCGGTGCTCGTCATCGCGATCCACGTGGCGTTCCTCGCGAGCATCGTGGTGTTCGCGCACTACCCGGCCGTCTTCATGGGGCTCCTGCTCGCCTTCCTCGGGTTCGCGTCCGCGTACCGCAAGTACCAGAGCCGGCTGATGCTGCGCGAGGCGCTGCTCGTCGCGGTGTTCCTCGCGGGGCTCGTCGTCCTCGGCGGGCAGCAGCGCTGGTGGCTCCAGCCGCTGCTCGAGGGCATGGACGCGAACACCGTCTACTTCGGCGCGACCGTGCTGACCGCGGTGACCGACAACGCGGCGCTGACCTACCTCGGCTCGCTCGTCGACGGGCTCTCCGACGAGTTCAAGTACGCGCTCGTCGCGGGCGCGGTGACCGGCGGGGGGCTCACGGTGATCGCGAACGCGCCCAATCCCGCGGGCTTCGCGATCCTGCGCGAGTACTTCCGCGACAAGACCATCAACCCGTTCGGCCTGTTCGTCGCCGCGCTCGCGCCCACGGCCGTGGCGGTGATCGCGTTCCGGGCGCTCTGAACCCAACCTGTCCGCCGCGGCGCCGACGCCGCGGCACGAACGGAGGCACCGATGTCACCGTCGACGATGCTGGAGGAGATGGGAGCGTGGCTCGCGACGCTCCCGCCGGACTTCGCGTTCCTGCTCGCGACGCCCGCGATCGTCGCGCTCGCGGCGTTCGTCGCCCACTCGATCCCGCGCGGCGGGCGCACGCCGGGCGTCAGCCGGCGCGCTCCACGACGCCCGCAGGAACGGCAGGTCCGTCGCTCCGGGATCGACGCCGGCCTGCCTGAGCAGCGTCGTCGCCTGCCCGCGGTGGTGGGTGGCGTGGTTGAACAGGTGGACCGCGGCGATCCACGCCGGCATGCGGCGCAGGCTGCCGTCGGACGCGGCCCGGTATTCGAGGGTCGACGCGAGCCACCGGTCGTCGAGGGCCGCGGCCCAGTCGAGGATGTCGCGGTCGGCCCGATCGCGCTCGCGCGCGAGATCCCGCCAGTCCGGGTGCTCGTCGGCGCCGTAGGCGGCGACGCCGTGCGGCACGCCCGTGAAGCGGCCCAGCCAGGTCCGGTCGCCCCACAGGATGTGGGCGAGCGTCCGGTG
>JAGVSZ010000419.1 GCA_019137045.1 Betaproteobacteria bacterium | reverse complement strand
GCCAGCGCGCCCCGCGACGGGCCGGCGCGGCCGCGCCGCAGCGCCACACCTGCCATGACCGCCACCAGAGAATCGAGCACGCTTCCTCCCTTGTCCGATCGCACGGGCGCGCACCTCCTTCGGCGCACGCTCGCGCATGCTGTCCGAACCGGGGGCATCGAGCGCGGCGGATCGGTCGCCGGCGCCGGAACGATCGCGCCGGAACGCCTCTAGTTACCCAGATTCGAGCCCGCTTGCAATCCCAGTGTGTTACAGGTTCGCAACATGCCGGCTTCCGCGTGACGTCCTTCACGACCTGCGACGTCGCGCGCCGTCCGCGCGCGCCCAGCCCGGATTTTATGGCAGCGGGCGCCGCGCGCAGGCGGTCGCCCGGCGCCCCGAGGCTCGCGCCGGTTCCGGCCGCCCCGATTAGAATCCCTGCGTCGCGTTTCCGACGGACCCGGGCGATGGCGATCGATCTCGACGACCTCGTGGTGCTCGATGACCAGACCGTCGGTCCGGACGAGGAGTCGCTGCTCGAGGCCGTCTTCCCCGAGAGCTTCTACGTCGTCGGCACCGAGGGCACTTTCCTCACCACCGTCAACAATCTCGACCTCTTCCAGCGCGTCTGCGAGCTGACCGGCGCGGACGCCAGCCTCGACGATCCGGCGTTCCGCGCGGAGGTCGCGACCATCCTCGAGGAGGCCGACGAGCTGTCGCAGGAGGACTACGACGAGGCGGTGGAGCGCGACGCCGGCGACGCCGACGAGGACTTCGAGGACGGCCAGGACGCCGACTGGGACCGCTAGGGTCCGCCGCGCGCACCCTGACATCGGTCACGTTGCGCCGCGGGGCGACTCGCTATACTCGGCGCGGCCATCCTCTCCCGCCGTAAAGGATCCCGATGCACTCCAGCTTCGCCGCAGCGAGCGCGCTCGCCCTGTCCACCGTGCTCGCGGCGCCCGCGGTCGCGCAGCAGCAGGTCCGCCCGCCGATCGCGCACTACTGGATGAGCGTCGAGACCGCCGCCGGCATGGCGGGCATGGGCGGGATGGGCGCAATGATGGGCCGCATGATGGGCGCCCCGGGCATGGAGAGCGGCAAGCGCATGGTGCTCCAGCTCGGCTCGTCGCAGGCCGCGGCCGGCGCGCCGCGCGCGCAGCACGACGTTCCGCCGGCTCTCGGCATGGGGCCGATGCTCCCGCTCCTCACGCCGCAGGCCGCGCGTCCCGAGCGCGCGCCGCGCGACTTGCCCGAGGGCATGGAGCGACCGCGCGGGCGCATGCTGATCTTCTGGGGCTGCGGCGAGACGGCGCGGCCCGGGCAGCCGGTGGTGATCGACTTCGCCAAGGTAGCTCAGGGCCAGATGCCCGCCGGCCTCAGCGCGCGCCGCGTCGCCGCCGGCTCGCCGCCGGCGCCCGGCCGCAGCCGGACGTACGGCGACTGGCCGAACCGCGAGGACTCGCGCCCGGTGCCGGAGGCGGCGTCGCTGCGCGGAGACCACGTCGTGAAGGGGACCTACTCGCCGGAGATCCGCTTCGCGCTCGGCGAGCGGCACGACTTCATGGCGCAGGTCGAGCTCGCCCCGGCGCAGCCCACACCCGGCGGGGCGATGAAGGTGCAGTGGCGGGCGGTGCCGAACGCAACCGGGTACTTCGCGACCGCGATGGGCGGGAACGAGCGCGAGGAGGTCGTGTTCTGGTCGTCGGCCGAAGTGCAGGAGATGGGCGGCGCGCTGATGGACTACGTGCCGCCGGCGGAGGTGGCGCGGCTCATCCGCGAGAAGGTGGTGATGGCGCCGCAGACGACCGAGTGCACCGTGCCGGCGGAGGTGATCAAGGCCGCGCAGGCGCCGTTCTTCAACTTCATCGCCTACGGCGACGAGCTGAACCTCGTACACCCGCCGCGGCCGGCCGACACGAAGCAGGCGTGGGAGCAGCAGTGGGCGGTGAAGGTGCGCCTCAAGTCGACTGCCGCGGCGCTGCTCGCCGAAGGCATGGGCGACGAGGCGCGCGCGCCGCGCCGCGGGCGCGGCGAGCCGCAGTCCCCCGGCCCGCAGGCCCCGCCGCAGCAGGGCGAGGCGCCCGCGCCCGGCTCGCCGGTCGACGAGGGCGCGCGCATCCTGCGCGGCATCCTGAAGTTCTGACGCGGGCCGCGCGTCGCGCGGCGGCGACGGCGGCGGGGCCGCGGCCTCGGCGGGCGTCATCTTTTGTCACAGGGCGGCACCGCGTCACGCCGGTGTGCTACGGTTCCCGCGCGGTGACAAGTCGAAAGAACGGTCGGGACTGCGGGCTATGAGGCCGGACTACCAGGGCGGCAGCATCGTCAACCTCATGGCGTCCGTCGCGACCGGCCTCGGCGGGCGCAGCGACTATGCGCTCGCGCGCGACCTGCCTCCCGACGAGATCCGCGCCGCGCGCAACGTCGTGCTGCTCGTGCTCGACGGGCTGGGCTACCACCAGCTGACGCGCGCACTCGGGCGGGGCGCGCTGTGCGGGAACCTGCGCGCGAGCCTGACCTCCACCTTCCCCTCGACCACCGCCGCGGCGATCACCACGTTCATGACCGGGCTCGCGCCGCAGGCGCACGGGCTCACCGGCTGGCACATGTACTTCCGCGAGATCGGCGCGGTGCTCGCGGTGCTGCCCTTCCGCCCGCGCCACGGCGGCCCGTCGCTCGCGGCGGGCGGCGGCATCACCCCGGGCGAGCTGCTCGGGCACGCGCCGCTCGGCGACGCGCTCGACGCGGCGACCTTCGTGGTGTCGCCGGCGGCGATCGTCGAGTCGGACTTCAACCGCGCGGTGTCCGGCCGCGCCCGCCGCATCGGCTACCGCGGCGTGGACGAGATGTTCGAGCTCGTGCGCGGCATCGTCGATGCGGGCGCGGAGCGCAAGTACGTCTACGCATACTACTCGGAGATCGACTCGGCCGCGCACGAGCACGGCATCGCCTCGGCGGCGGTGGGCGCCGAGCTCGCGCGCGTCGACGCCGCGCTCGCCCGCTTCCTCGCCGCGATCGCGGGCAGCGGGACGCTGGTGATCGCCACCGCCGACCACGGCTTCGTGGACACGCGCCCCGACACGGTCGTCGAGCTCGACGAGCATCCCGAGCTCGCGGCGACGCTCGCGCTGCCGCTCTGCGGCGAGCCGCGCGTCGCGTACTGCTACGTGCGCCCCGGCGCCGGCGCGCGCTTCGAGCGCTACGTCGAGTCGCGGCTCGGGCACTGCGCCACGCTCGCCGCGAGCGCGCGCCTGCTCGCGGCGGGCTGGTTCGGGCCGGGCGAACCGCATCCGCGCCTCGCCGAGCGGATCGGCGACTACATCCTGGTGATGAAGGACCGCTACGCGATCCGCGACGTGCTGCCCGGCGAGCGCCGCCACCCGCAGATCGGCGTCCACGGCGGGACGAGCGCGGACGAGATGATGGTCCCGCTCGTGGTCGCCGCACCGTAGCCCGGCGCGCTGCGCGCGCGCCCGTTCGTCGGCAGCGGTCTTCCGTCCGGCAGGCGCGCGGGGCGCGGCGTCGGGCCGCTGCTAGACTTCCCGCCAGCGCCCACGCGGGGCGCGCGCGCCGCGCGCCCCGCCCCCACCAGCAGGCGCGCGGAGGAGACCATGGCGTCAGGCGCCGGACCCGGCAGCTCGGAGCGGATCGACCAGGTGCTCGCCCTGGTGCGCGAGAAGGTGGCGCCGGAGGCGCGCGGGCCGGTCGAGGCGTTCGTCCGCGGGTACTACCGCCAGGTCGATCCCGGCGACCTCGCCGAGCGCGCGGCCGCCGACCTGTACGGCGCGGCGCTCTCGCACTGGAACTTCGCGCGCCGGCGCGAGCCCGGCGCGCCCAAGGTGCGGGTGTTCAACCCGAGCGTCGGCGAGCACGGGTGGCAGTCGAGCCACACCGTCATCGAGATCGTGAACGACGACATGCCGTTCCTGGTCGACTCGGTGACGATGGAAGTGAACCGGCACGGCCTCACGCTGCACCTCACCGTCCACCCCATCCTGCGGGTCAATCGCGGCGGCGCGGCGGGCGCCGGCCCGGGCGAGACCCTGATGGGCGTCCTCCCGGACGACTCGGGCGCGGGCCTGCGCGAGTCGTTCATACACGTCGAGGTCGATCGGGTGAGCGAGCCGGCGCGGCTCGAGGCGCTCGCCGGCGACCTCGCGCGCGTGCTCGGCGACGTGCGCGCCGCGGTCGACGACTGGAAGAAGATGGTGGCGAAGGTGCGCGAGATCCTCGCCGAGCTCGAGCGCCGGCCGCCGCCGGTCGGGCAGGCCGAGCTCGCCGAGACGCGCGCGTTCCTCGAGTGGCTCGCCGACCAGCGCTTCACGTTTCTCGGCTACCGCGCGCACGACCTCGTGCTCAAGGACGGCGACGACGCGCTCGCGGTCGTGCCCGACTCCGGGCTCGGGATCCTGCGCATCAAGCCGGGCGAGAGCCTCTCGACGAGCTTCTCGCAGCTCCCGCCGCGGGCGCGCGCCTATGCGCGCGAGAAGGATCTCCTGATCGTCACCAAGGCCAACTCGCGCTCGACCGTGCACCGGCCCGGCTACCTCGACTACGTCGGGCTCAAGCGCTACGACGAGCGCGGCGAGGTGAGCGGCGAGCACCGCTTTCTCGGCCTGTACACGCACATGGCGTACCACTCGCGCCCGGCCGAGATCCCGCTCCTGCGGCGCAAGGTCGCCGGGGTGCTCGCGCGCGCCGGCTACCCCGCCGGCGGGCACGCGGCCAAGCGGCTGGAGAACATCCTCGACACCTACCCGCGCGACGAGCTGTTCCAGATCGGCGCGGACGCGCTGTTCGAGGTCGCGACCGGCATCCTGCACCTCGGCGAGCGCCAGCGCTTTCGTCTGTTCGTGCGCACCGACCCGTTCGAGCGCTTCGTCTCCTGCCTCATCTACGCGCCGCGCGAGACCTACACCACCGAGCTGCGGCGCAAGTGGCAGGCGATGCTGATCGAGGCGTTCCGCGGCGCGAGCTCGGAGTTCGACGCCTTCCTCTCGCAGTCGATGCTCGCGCGCATCCACATCGTGGTGCGGACGACCCCGGGCGCGATTCCGCCGGTGGACGCGGGCGAGCTCGAGCGGCGCCTCGCGCAGGCGGCGCGCCGCTGGGAGGACGACGTGCGCGCCGCGGCGCTCGAGCGCCTGGGCGAGGCGCGCGGCACCGAGCTCGCGCGCCGCTTCGCCGGCGCGTTTCCCGCCGCCTACCGCGAGGACGTGCCGGCGCGCAACGCGGTGCCCGACATGGAGCTCGCCGAGCGCGTCGCCGCGACCGGCGCGCTCGCGCTGAACCTCTACCGGCCGCTCGAGGCGGCGCCCGGGACGCTGCGCTTCAAGCTCTTCCGCGCGGGCGGGCCGGTGCCGCTCTCCGACAGCCTGCCGATGCTCGAACGCATGGGGCTGCGCGTGCTCGAGGAGCGGCCCTACCGCGTGCTGGTCGAGGGCGGGCCGCCGGTGTGGCTGCACGACTTCGGGCTCGCGACGGCGAGCGACGCGGAGGTGGACGTCGACGCGGTCGGGGCGCTCTTCGAGGACGCCTTCGGGCGCGTGCTCGCGGGCGAGGTCGAGAGCGACGACTTCAACCGGCTCGTGCTCGCGGCGCGGCTCGCCGCCGACGAGATCGTGGTGCTGCGCGCGTACGCGAAGTACCTGCGCCAGACCGGCTTCCCGCTCTCGCAGGCGTTCGTCGAGCAGACGCTCGCCGCGCACCCGGCGATCGCGCGCATGCTCGTCGCGCTCTTCCGCAGCCGCTTCGAGCCGCTCGCCGGCGCGGACGCGGAAGCCGCCGACGCCGGCGCGGCGGCGCAGGCGCGGGCGGTCGAGCGCGCGCTCGACGCGGTCGAGAACCTGAACGAGGACCGCGTCCTGCGCCAGTACCTCGCGCTGATCCGCGCCACCACGCGCACCAACTTCTGGCGGCGCGACGCGCACGGCGGCCGCCGGCCGTTCCTCTCCTTCAAGTTCGACCCGGCGCAAGTGCCGGGGCTGCCCGAGCCGAAGCCGATGTTCGAGATCTTCGTGTACTCGCCGCGCTTCGAGGGCGTGCACCTGCGCGGGGGCCGGGTCGCGCGCGGGGGCCTGCGCTGGTCCGACCGGCCGGAGGACTACCGCACCGAGGTGCTCGGGCTGGTGAAGGCGCAGATGGTGAAGAACGCGGTCATCGTGCCGGTGGGCTCGAAGGGCGGGTTCGTGCTCCGGAAGGCCCCGCCCGCGTCCGAGCGCGAGGCGCTGATGCGCGAGGGCGTCGCCTGCTACCAGGACTACCTGCGCGGGCTGCTCGACCTCACCGACAACCTGGTCGCCGGCCGCGTCGAGCCGCCGCGCGACGTGCGCCGGCACGACGCGGACGACCCGTACCTCGTCGTCGCCGCGGACAAGGGGACCGCGACCTTCTCGGACTACGCCAACGGCGTCGCCGCCGAGTACGGGTTCTGGCTCGGCGACGCGTTCGCCTCGGGCGGCTCGGCGGGCTACGACCACAAGGCGATGGGCATTACCGCGCGCGGCGCGTGGGAGTCGGTGCGGCGCCACTTCCGCGAGCTCGGCGTGGACACGCAGACGACCGACTTCACCGCCGTCGGCATCGGCGACATGTCGGGCGACGTGTTCGGCAACGGGATGCTGCGGTCGAAGCACATCCGGCTCGTCGCCGCCTTCGACCATCGCCACGTCTTCGTCGATCCCGATCCGGATCCGGGCGCGGGGTACGCCGAGCGCAAGCGCCTGTTCGAGCTCGCGCGCTCCTCCTGGGCCGACTACAACCCGATGCTGATCTCGCGCGGCGGCGGCGTGTGGCCGCGCAGCGCGAAGTCGATCGCGCTCAGCCCCGAGGCGCGCGCGGCGCTCGGCGTGAGCGCGGAGAGCCTCGCCCCGGTCGAGCTGATCGCGGCGATCCTGAAGGCCCCGGTCGACCTCCTCTACAACGGCGGCATCGGCACCTACGTGAAGGCGGCGGACGAGACGCACGCCCAGGCCGGCGACCGCGCGAACGACGCGCTGCGCGTGAACGGCGCGGACCTGCGCTGCAAGGTGGTGGCCGAGGGCGGCAACCTGGGCTTCACGCAGCGCGGCCGCATCGAGTACGCGCTGAAGGGCGGCCGGATCTGCACCGACGCGATCGACAACTCGGCCGGCGTCGATACTTCCGACCACGAGGTCAACATCAAGATCCTGCTCGGGCTGGTGGTCGCCGACGGCGAGCTGACCGGGAAGCAGCGCAATACCCTGCTCGCGCAGATGACCGACCAGGTGGCGGCGCTCGTCCTGCGCGACAACTACTTCCAGACCCAGTCGCTGTCGGTGAGCGGACGCCTGCAGACGCAGCTCCTCGACGCCCAGCACCGGTTCATCCAGTTCCTCGAGAAGGCGGGGCGCCTCAACCGCGCGCTCGAGTTCCTGCCCTCCGACGAGGCGTTCGCCGAACGGCGCGCCGCGCACAGCGGGCTCGCCGCCCCGGAGCGCGCGGTGCTGCTCGCCTACTCCAAGATGTGGCTCTTCGACGAGTTCCTCGCCTCGGACCTGCCCGAGGACGAGTGGATCGCTGGCGCGCTCGGACGCTACTTCCCGCAGACGCTGCGCGAGGTGTACGCCGGCGTGATGCCGCGCCACCCGCTGCGGCGCGAGATCATCGCGACCCACGTGGTCAACAGCATGGTCAACCGGGTCGGGTCGACCTTCGTGCACCGCTTCATCGAGACCACGGGGGCGAAGCCCGCCGAGATCGTGCGCGCCTACCTGCTGACGCGCGAGGTGTTCGGGCTGGTGCCGCTGTGGCAGTCGGTCGAGGCGCTCGACAACCAGGTGCCCGACTCGACCCAGGCGGAGATGCTGATCGAGGCCGGCCGGCTGATCGTGCGCGCGACCAGCTGGTTCCTGCGCTCGAGCCGGCTCGCCGCGCCGATGGAGCCGACGATGGAGCACTTCCGGCCGGGCGTGGAGGCGATCTACGGCCGCCTGGGCGAGCTCGTCGACGCGCCGACGGCGGCGCACATCGGCGAACTCGCCGCCGGCTGGGAGCGCGCCGGCGTGCCGGCCGCGGTGGCGCGCCGGGTCGCCGCGCTCGACACGCTCTTCGCCGCGCTCGACATCGCGGAGGTGTCGGCGGCCAGCGGCCGGCCCGCGGACGCGGTCGCCGGCGCGTACTTCGGCGTCACGTCGAAGCTCGGCCTCGCCTGGCTGCGCGACCGCATCGGGGCGCTGCCCGGCGACGGCCACTGGCAGGCGCTGGCGAAGAGCGCGATGCGCGACGACCTCGCCGGCCTGCAGCGCGCGCTCGCGGCCAACGCGCTCGCCGCCGCGACCGACGGCGGCGACCCGGTCGCCGCGTGGGAGGCGCGCCACCGCGGCGCGATGGAGCGCGCCGCGCG
>JAGVSZ010000254.1 GCA_019137045.1 Betaproteobacteria bacterium | reverse complement strand
GCCGCGCGCGACGTCGCGATCGTTGGCGCGGCACAGCCCCGCGACGGTCGAATCCTTGATCACGTTGGCGATCGCACGCACTGCCTCGAAGTCTCCGTTCGAGGCCGCGGGGAAGCCGGCCTCGATCACGTCCACCCGCAGGCGCTCGAGCTGCTTGGCGATGCGCAGCTTCTCCTCCCGCGTCATCGAGGCGCCGGGACTCTGTTCCCCGTCGCGCAGGGTCGTGTCGAAGATGATCAGGCGTTCGGTGCTCATGCTGGTCTCCGCTGTGGACGTCGGGACGCCTTTCCGCGCCGCGGAGTTCCGCGTCGCATCGAGACTTGCCGAAATTGTGGGTTGGGTGGGCTAGCGCGCGAGGCGCAGCAGCAGCCCGAGCAGCAGGCTGCGGAGAAGAAGCGAGAGGATGGTCGCTTCGGGAGGCATGCGGGCGACTATAGCGGCATTCCGGCGCCGGCGCAACGGGGCCGACTCACTGGCGCGGCCGGGGTCGGCGGCGGTTCCACGCCCAGAGCACGTAGCCCGAGAGCGAGTAGGCGACGAACAGGCCGAACAGCACCAGCGGCGGATTGGCCGAGATCACGATCAGGGCGAGCACGATGATCAGGATCGCCCAGAACGGCACGCTGCGGCGGAAGTTGATGTCCTTGAAGCTGTAGTACGGCGCGTTCGTCACCATCGTGATGCCGGCGAAGAGCGTGATGCCGCACGCGAGGTACCGCAGCCAGATCACCCGCTCGACCTGGAAGTCGTCGACGATCCAGACGAAGCCGGCGACCAGCGCCGCGGCGGCCGGGCTCGGCAGCCCCTGGAAGAAGCGCTTGTCGATGATGTCGATGTTCGTGTTGAAGCGCGCGAGCCGCAGCGCCGCCCCGACGCAGTACACGAACGCCGCGATCCAGCCCAGGCGTCCGAGCGGCTGCAGCGCCCACACGTACATGATGAGCGCCGGCGCGGCGCCGAAGGAGACCATGTCGGCGAGACTGTCGTACTCGGCACCGAACTCGCTCTGCGTGCGGGTCAGCCGCGCCACCCGGCCGTCGAGCCCGTCGAGCACCATCGCGATGAACACCCCGATCGCCGCCTGGTCGTAGATCCCGTTCATCGCCTGCACGATCGCGTAGAAGCCGGCGAAGAGCGCCGCGGTCGTGAACAGGTTCGGCAGCAGGTAGATGCCGCGCCGGCGCAGCGCCCCGCGCAGCACTCCCCGGCGATCGCGCGGCAGCTCGGCCACGGCGCTCAGAGCTCCGCCATGATCGTTGCGCCCGCGCTCACCTTCTGCCCCAGCTCGACGCGCACGCGCGCCTCCGGCGGCAGGTAGAGATCCACGCGCGAGCCGAAGCGGATGAACCCGAAGCGCTCGCCGCGCGCCAGCCGGTCGCCCGGCTTGGCGTAGCAGAGGATGCGTCGCGCGATCAGCCCGGCGACCTGCACGCACACCACGTCGGGCCCGGCGTCGGCGCGCAGCCACAGGGCATTGCGCTCGTTCCGGAGCGAGGCCTTGTCGAGCGCCGCGTTCATGAACGCTCCCGCGTCGTACCACGCCTCGCGCACTTCCCCGTCGACCGGCGCCCGGTTCGAATGCACGTTGAACACGTTCATGAACACGCTCAGCTTGGTGGCGGTGCGCTTCAGGTAGGGGTCCTGCGCCTTCTCGACCGCGACGATGCGACCGTCGGCCGGGGCGACGACGGTGCTCCGGTCGCCGGGCACCGCCCGCGCCGGATCGCGAAAGAACTGCAGCACGAACAGCACCCACACCCATATCGGAACCGACCACCACCAGCCGGCGAGCCAGCCGACCGCAGCCGCCGCGGCGACGCTCGCGGCGAGGAACGGCCATCCCTCGCGAGCTATGATCGGATGCGGGTAGGCGGCCACGTCCTTCGCCTCGCTGCGGCCCCGGACGCGGGCTAGTTCTTGTTCGTGTCGACCAGACGGTTCTTGCGGATCCACGGCATCATGTCGCGCAGCTTTCCGCCCACCTTCTCGATCTCGTGCTCCGCGGTCATGCGACGGCGCGAGAGCAGCGTCGGCGCGCCGGCGCGGTTCTCGAGGATGAAGCTCTTGGCGTACTCGCCGGACTGGATGTCGCGCAGCGCCGCGCGCATCGCCTCCCGGGTTTCCGCGGTGATGATCTTCGGCCCGGTGACGTACTCGCCGTACTCCGCATTGTTCGAGATCGAGTAGTTCATCGTGCCGATCCCGCCCTCGTACATCAGGTCGACGATCAGCTTCAGCTCGTGCAGGCACTCGAAGTAGGCCATCTCGGGCGCGTAGCCCGCCTCGACCAGCGTCTCGAAACCCGCCTTCACCAGCTCGACGCACCCGCCGCAGAGCACCGTCTGCTCGCCGAACAGGTCGGTCTCGGTCTCTTCCTTGAAATTGGTCTCGATGATCCCAGCGCGCCCGCCGCCGATCGCCGCGGCGTAGGAGAGGGCGATGTCGCGCGCCTTCTTCGACGGGTTCTGGTGGATCGCGATCAGCATCGGCGTGCCGCCTCCCTGCGCGTAGGTCGAGCGCACGGTGTGGCCGGGCGCCTTCGGCGCCACCATGAACACGTCGCGGTCGGCGCGCGGCTGGATCTGGCCGTTGTGGATGTTGAAGCCGTGCGCAAAAGCGAGCGCCGCGCCCTTCTTGATGTTCGGCTCGACGTGATCGCGGTAGATCTGCGCATGGTGCTCGTCGGGCAGCAAGATCATCACGATGTCGGCGCCCTTCACCGCCTCCGGGATGTCCTTGACCTGCAGCTTGGCGTTCTTCGCCTTGTTCCACGATGCGCCGCCCTTGCGCAGGGCGACGGTCACCTTCACCCCCGAGTCCTGCAGGTTGAGCGCGTGCGCGTGGCCCTGCGAGCCGTAGCCCACGATGGTGACCTTCTTGCCCTTGATGAGCGAGAGGTCGGCGTCCTTGTCGTAGTAGACCTTCATCGAATTGCCCCTTGGTTGTCGTCGGGAGACGCGGGATGGGCGCCGGGGCCGGCCGCAGCCGCCACCCTTCCCCCTCCCCCTACCCCCTACCGGTGAGATTCAGACCTTCAGCACCCGTTCGCCGCGCGCGATGCCCGAGGCGCCGGTGCGCACCGTCTCCAGGATCGCGGCCTTGTCGAGCGCCTCGATGAACGCGTCGAGCTTCGATCCGGTGCCGGTGAGCTCGATCGTGTACGTGGTCTCGGTCACGTCGAGGATGCGCCCGCGGAAGATGTCGGCCATGCGCTTCATCTCCTCGCGGTCCTTGCCGGTGGCGCGCACCTTGATCAGCATCAGCTCGCGCTCGATGTGCGGCGCTTCCGACAGGTCGACGAGCTTGACCACCTCGATCAGCTTGTTGAGCTGCTTGGTGATCTGCTCGAGCACGTCGTCGGAGCCGGTGGTGACGATCGTCATGCGCGACAGCGACCCGTCCTCGGTCGGCGCGACGGTCAGCGACTCGATGTTGTAGCCGCGCGCCGAGAACAGGCCGGCGACGCGCGAGAGCGCTCCGGGCTCGTTCTCGAGCAGGATGGAGACGATGTGGCGCATCGCCTTCGTCTCGGCGGCGGGCAGCGTGTAGGGGCTTGCGACTGGCGCGTTCATGCGGAGGGCCTCGCGTGCGCTCTGATCACAGTTCCTCGGCGAGGATCATCTCGGAGATCCCTTTCCCGCCGGGCACCATCGGATAGACGTTCTCGGACTGGTCGGTGAGGAAGTCGAGAAACACCAGGTCCTGCCTGCGCCCGAACGCCTCGCGCAGCGCCGGCTCGACGTCGGCGGGCTTCTCGACCCGCACACCCACGTGTCCGAAGCTCTCTGCGAGCTTCACGAAATCGGGCAGCGCGTCCATGTACGACTGGGAGTAGCGGTTGCCGTGGAAGAACTGCTGCCACTGCCGCACCATGCCCATGTAGCGGTTGTTGAGGTTCACGATCTTGATCGGCAGGCGGTACTGCTTGCAGGTGGAGAGCTCCTGCATGCACATCATGAAGCTCGCCTCGCCGGTGACGCACGCCACCGTCGCCCCCGGGTGCGCGAACTGCGCCCCCATCGCGGCCGGCAGGCCGAACCCCATCGTGCCCAGCCCGCCCGAGTTGATCCAGCGGCGCGGCCGGTCGAACTTGTAGAACTGCGCCGCCCACATCTGGTGCTGGCCGACGTCCGAGGCCACGATCGCGTCGCCGCCGGTCACCTCGTAGAGCTTCTCGATGACGAACTGCGGCTTGATGATGGCCGAGGCGCGGTCGTAGCGCAGGCAGTCCTTCGACCGCCACTGCTCGATCTGCGTCCACCAGGCCTTGAGCGCCCGCTGGTCGAGCTTGCCCGCCTGGCCGTCGAGCAGCTTGAGGAGCTCGTCGAGCACCTCGCGCACGTTGCCGACGATCGGAACGTCGACCTTGACGCGCTTGGAGATCGACGACGGGTCGATGTCCACGTGGACGATCCTGCGCGGCACCGAGCCGAAGTGGGCAGGATTGCCGATCACGCGGTCGTCGAAGCGCGCGCCGACGGCGAGCAGCACGTCGCAATGCTGCATCGCCATGTTCGCCTGATAGGTGCCGTGCATGCCGAGCATGCCCAGGTGCTGCGCGTCGGTCGCCGGATACCCCCCCAGCCCCATCAGCGTGTTGGTGCACGGAAAGCCGAGCAGCTTCACCAGCTTGGTCAGTTGCGCGGCCGCGTCCGAGAGGATCACGCCGCCGCCCGTGTACACCATCGGCCGCTTGGCCTCGAGCAGCAGCTGCGCGGCCTTCTTGATCTGCCCCGGATGACCCTTGACCGTCGGGTTGTAGGAGCGCATGACGACCGCGTCCGGATACTCGAACCGGCAGCGCGCGCCGGTCACGTCCTTCGGGACGTCGACCACCACCGGCCCCGGCCGGCCGCTGCGGGCGATGTGGAACGCCTTCTTGATCGTCAGCGCCAGGTCGCGCACGTCCTTCACGAGGAAGTTGTGCTTCACGCACGGCCGCGTGACGCCGACCGCGTCGACCTCCTGGAACGCGTCCTGCCCGATCGCGTGCGTCGGCACCTGCCCGGTGATGACCACCATCGGGATCGAGTCCATGTACGCGGTCGCGATGCCGGTCAGCGCGTTGGTCACGCCCGGCCCGGAGGTGACCAGGCACACCCCGACCTTGTCGCTCGCCCGGGAGTAGGCGTCGGCCGCGTGCGCCGCCCCCTGCTCGTGCCGGACCAGGACGTGCTTGACCTTGTCCTGCTTGAAGAGCTCGTCGTAGATGAACAGCACCGCGCCACCGGGGTATCCGAAGACGTACTCGACGCCCTCGGCCTCGAGACAGCGAATGAGGATCTCGGCGCCCGAGATCTCCGGCGCGACGAGTTTGGTGGCACGATCCATGGGGCGGTCCTATTGCGTTGAATCTTTGACGAAAATGGTCAAGGGTAAAGGCTGGTGTGCAGCGGGTCAAGCGAGCCGGTCAAGGGACCCTGCGGGCGGATTTTCGGTTTGCTACCATCCGCAGCGATTCCCGCGGCGGCGTGAAGCGGGGCCGCGCGGCGCGCGCCCGGCGCGCCGGGAGTCGGGCCACGGACGGCGGGGCGCCGGACCGCGCGCCCCGCATAACAAGGACTCCGCCCCTGGCCACGCGCACAGAACTCTCCGACTTCCTCGCCGGTGTCGAGCGACGCGCCTACAAGCAGGCGGTGTTCGCCGTGCGCGAGGACGAGGCCGCGCTCGACATCGTCCAGGACGCGATGCTGCGGCTCGCCGAGAAGTACGGCGACAAGCCGAGCGCGGAGTTGCCGCTGCTCTTCCAGCGGATCCTGCAGAACGCCATCCGCGATTACTTCCGCCGCCGTCGGGTGCGCAACCTGTGGACCACGGTGCTCTCGGCGCTCGGCGGCAGGCGCGACGAGGAGGACTCGGACCCCCTGGAGACGCTCGAGGCGGAAGCCGGCGCGAGCCACGAGAAGGCCCCGGAGGAGCAGGTGGGACAGGCGCAACTCCTTGAAATAATTGAAAAAGAAATCGTACGGCTGCCCGCGCGTCAACGCGAGGCCTTTCTCCTCCGTTACTGGGAGGAATTTGACGTTGCGGAGACCGCTGCCGTGATGGGATGCTCGGAAGGCAGCGTCAAGACGCATTGTTCGCGTGCCGCGCACGCCCTGGCCGCCGCGCTCCGGGCAAAAGGCATCGCGCTATGAACGAACACCAGTTCGCCGCGAAGATCGGACCCGTCCTCGACGCCGGGCTGCGCCTGGAGCCCGCCGTGCTGGCGCGCCTGGAGGCCGCCCGCGGGCGCGCGCTCGCGGCCCAGTGCGCCGGCGCGCGTGCGCCGGCGACGTCCGTACGCGATGCCGCGTCGCGCCGCGGCACCCCGGTCGGCGCGTGGGCGCAGGTCGGTCTCTCGATCGCCCTCCTCGTCCTCGCCCTCGGGGGCGTGCATTTCTGGCAGGAGGCGCGCCAGGCGGCCGCGGCGAATGCCCGGATCACCGAGGAGATCGTCGAGGTGGACACGCGCGTGCTCACCGGCGACCTTCCGATCAAGGCCTATCTCGACGAGGACTTCCACGAATGGCTCAAGCAGTCCTCGGAGTAGCGCTCGCGCTCGCGCTCGCGCTCTCCTCGCCTGCCGCCTTCGCCGACAAGAACAATCCCGCGTGGAGCGAGCTGCGGCCCAGCCAGCAGCGCGTCCTCGCCCCGATCCGGTCCGAGTGGGACGCGCTCGACGCCCACGGCAAGCTCAAGTGGGTGGGGATCGCCGACCGCTACCCGAAGATGTCCCCCGACGCCCAGGCGCGCCTGCAGCGTCAGATGAAGGAGTGGGCCGCACTCACGCCGGAGCAGCGCCGCGCCGCCCGCGACAAGTACCGGGAGTTCGAGCAGCTGGGCCCGGAAGAGGTGCGCCTGAAGTGGGACCAGTACACGCAGGAGCAGGCGGCCAAGGAGGCGGCCGCGAAGGCGATCGAGAGCGAGAAGGCGGCGAGCGCCGTCGAGAGCGCGACGACCGAGCGCGGCGCCGAAGCACCCTCCCAGCCGCAGTAGGCCGGGGCTGCGGCCGCCCGTGTCGCCGCCCTCAGCGGGCCTCCGCCCGGCGGTCTTCCCCCGGTTCGCGAGCCTGACCTACGAAGCCCTCGCCGTCGCGGCGATCCTGCTGGCCGGAACGCTCGTGTTCGTCGGTGCGGTGGCCGCGATCAGCGCCGTCGCAGGAATTCCGACCCCGCCTGCATCCGCGGCCCTGGAACGGGTCCTGCTGCAGGGCTTCCTCCTCCTGCTGCTCGGCGCCTATTTCGTGCCCTGCTGGACGCGCGGGGGCCAGACGCTCGCCATGAAGGCGTGGAAGCTCCGTCTCGTGCGGCCCGACGGCGGCGCCCTCACGCGGGGTGCGGCGATCATCCGCTTCGCCATCGCCGGCCTCCTGCTCGGCGCCGGTGCGACCGCGGCGATCTGGCTCTGGCGGCATCCCGGGTCGGTGTACGGCTGGGCGGCGGCGGTGCCCGCGACGATCGACCTCGCCTGGATTGCGTTCGACCGCGAACGACAGTTCCTGCACGATCGCCTCGCCCGCACCCGCGTCGTCCGCGCCTAGCGCGCCCGCGCCCGGGCGGCGCGTCAACGCCGCTCGACCCACCACATCATCCCGACTGCGAGCGCGAGGAACAGCGCGCTCGGGATGACCGCCGGCGCAACCGGCGGCCAGCGCTCCAGCACGCCCAGGTGCGAGAACAGGCTGTTCAGGAAGTGAAACAGCACCCCGAGCATGAGCCCGGCGAAGAGCTTGACCCCGACCCCGCCGTGGCGCACCTGGACGTACGCGAACGGCAGGGCGAGCGCCATCATCACCAGCGCCGCGAGCGGGTAGAAGAGCTTCTTCCAGAACGCGATCTCGTAGCGCTCGGTGCTCTGCTTGTTCGCCGCGAGATGCTGCGTGTACTTGTAGAGGCCCCAGGCCGAGAGCTTCTCGGGCACGACCAGGAGCACCGAGAGCATGTCCGGCGTCAGCTCCGACTCCCATGCGATCGCGTCGCGCGCGAGCACTCTCGTACGCCCCTCCTCGAAGAGGGTCTCGGTCACTCCGGACAGGCGCCAGCGGTGCGCGCCCTCGTACGTCCCGTCGGCGGCGTGGCTGATCGAGCGCAGCCGGAAATCGCGGTCGAAATCGAAGATGCGCACGTTCTTGAGCTGCGCGTCGGGAAGGACCTGGCCGACGTTGACGAAGCGGGTGTCGCTCTTCACCCAGATCCCGGTGCGCAGGTCCGAACCGACGGCCGAGCCGAGGCGCTCGAGCCGGATGCGCTGCGCCGCCTTGTCGGCCTCGGGCGCGATCACCTCGCCCAGCACCACCGCGATCGCCACGAGGACGAGGCCGATGCGCGCGAGCGTCAACGCCGCCTGCCCGGGCGAGAAGCCGGCCACGCGCATCACGGTGAACTCCGAGTTCGCGGCGAGCGTGGCGAGCGCGGCGAGCGTCCCGATCAGCGCCACGATCGGGAAGA
>JAGVSZ010000144.1 GCA_019137045.1 Betaproteobacteria bacterium | reverse complement strand
CCAGGTCATCCTCGACCATTGCCGGGCGGCCATGCAGCCCGCCTCGCGTCTGCTCGCCATCGAGATGGTCGTCTCCTCGCCGCCGGACCAGATGACGGCGTTCTACGACCTGCACATGCAGGTGCTGCTGGGCGGGCGGGAACGGACGGAGAGCGAGTTCGCATCCCTGTTCCGGAAGGCCGGCATGCGATTGCGCCGGTGCCTTGCGACGAAATCACCCATGAGAATCATGGAAGCATCGCTGTGATCCGGATGCGGGCCGACGTGCGACCGGAGCGGACGAGCGGCGTACGGGCGCCGTGCGGTCGCGGCGCTGGTGGCGCCCGGCGCTCGGCCGCGGCCCTGTGGACGCGTCGGGACGCACGGACGGCGCTGCCGGATCGAGCATGAACGTCAAGCGAATCGTCGCCAACATCGCGGCGTCCGAGCCATCCGTGGCGGACACGTTCTACCGCGGCATCCTCGGCCTCGATCTCGCCCTGGATCATGGCTGGATTCGCACCTATGCCGGCGCCGCCAGGACGACGGCGCAGGCCAGCATCGCCAGCCAGGGGGGCTCGGGCACGCCGGTGCCGGACCTGTCCATCGAGGTGGACGATCTCGATGAGGCACTGCGCCGCGTTCGGGCGGGCGCGATTCCAGTGGAGTACGGCCCAACCCGGGAGCCGTGGGGCGTCCGCCGCTTCTACGTCAAGGACCCGCTCGGCAGGCTCGTCAACATCCTGCAGCACGACGCCCCTTCGCAGGCCATTGGCGCGGACGGAGCGCAGCGGTGACCGGGCAGCGGGTTTCGCGCACTGCCGATGCGATCTTTGGCACGGTGATTCTCCTGGCGGGCGTCGCAATCCTGCTCGCCGCGTGGCCAGCGACGCCGGTCGGCGCCGTGATAGCCGCTGCCCTGGTTGGAGGCCTTGGCGCCGAAGCGATCGTCAGCGCCGTTCGGGGCAGGCGATCGCTCATTGCACGCATCGGCCCGCTCCCGTGAACGAGGTCGCGCCGAGCCCTTCCTCGGGCGAGCGCCGTTCCGGCGGGGCTGCGTCCGCCGATGCGGGCCGCCGGACTGGAACGCTGCGAGCCTGAACGATGAGCGCGAGGACAGGCTGGACACACCGTCTACCTGCTGGAAGGGACGATCACCGACCATCGGAACGGCGTCGCCACGGACTACGGTCCGGGCGTGGGCGGGCCTGAGGACCGGAACACCACGCACTGGCTCGAGAACAGGGAAACGGTTCCGGCGGTCGAGATCTCGGTCGACATCGTCAGGCAAGGCTGACCTCGGTCCGGACGGCCGGCGCGGAGCGGCCCGACACGCGGCGCAGCCGGCCGCGCTCGGCCGGCCTTGCCCCCGGTCGCGCGCCGGCTCGCCGCGGCGTTGCGCTACCCTTGCTCCGACCCACCTCCACACCAGGAGTCATCACATGCGTACGGCGCTGTTCCTGCTCTCCGGCCTGTTCTTCATGGCCGCGCTGCTCATTCTCGCGAAGCTTTTCTCCGAGCACTTCCCCTCGGCCCCGAACTGGGCCCTGGTCATCGGCCTCGCGCTCTGGCTGGCGGCCACCGGCGTCAACATGTGGATCGGGGTTTCCAAGGCGGGCTACTCGGTGGCCGAGGAACTGCCCGTCCTGCTCCTGCTGGTTGCGGTGCCGGCGGCCGCGGCGGCACTCGCGCGCTGGAAGCTCCTCTAGGAAGGACGCCCCGGAATGCACATGGGCAGGAACAGGCTGGAGGCGTTCAGCGACGGCGTGCTCGCGATCATCATCACGATCATGGTGCTCGAGTTGAAGGTTCCGCACGGCGACACCCCGGAGACGCTCGCGCCGCTCGTTCCGGTGTTCATGAGCTACGTGCTCAGCTTCGTCTACGTGGGCATCTACTGGAACAACCATCACCACATGCTGCACACCGTGTCCCGGGTGACCGGAGGCATGCTCTGGGCGAACCTGCACCTGCTCTTCTGGCTGTCGCTGTTCCCGTTCGTCACCGGCTGGATGGGCGAGAACCACTTCGCGGCGCTGCCCACCGCGCTCTACGGCGGCGTGCTCCTGGCCGCCGCGATCGCGTACTGGATCCTGCAGCAGGTGATCATCGGCGCCCAGGGTGCGGACTCGCCGCTCGCGGCCGCGGTCGGCAGCGACTGGAAGGGCAAGCTCTCGCCCGTGCTGTACGCGCTCGCGATCGCGGCCGCTTTTCGCTGGCCCTGGGCGGCACAGGCGCTCTACGTCGCGGTGGCGCTCATGTGGCTGGTGCCCGATCGGCGCATCGAACGGTTGCTGGGGCGATCCGCGGCCTGACGAGGCTGCGCCCGGCCGCTTCGCACGCGCCGCGACGCGGCGCGAGCGGAGCGCTGTGCGCTGCGCCGCCCCCGCCAGCGCGCGCAGAGCGCCGCCGCTTTCCGGGTTTCTCGTGCATACTCGCCGGGCCCGCGGGCCGGCGCCGCTTCCCCTGCCGCAGCCCGTGCTCCGGAAAGCAAACGACCATGAAACCGAAGATCACCATCTCGTCCCTCGACGCGGAACGGCTGGAAACGCTCCTGGAGTCGCTGCCCGGCAACGCCTTCCCGGGCCGCGACGCCCTGGAAGCCGAACTCGCGCGCGCGGACATCGTGGACCCGGCCGAGATTCCCCCGGACGTGGTCACCATGAACTCGACCGTGCGCTTCCGCATCGAGTCCTCGTCGCAGGAGTTCCGGCTGACGCTGGTCTATCCCAAGGACGCCGACGCGAGCGGCAGCACCATCTCCATCCTGGCGCCGGTGGGCAGCGCCCTGCTCGGGCTCTCCAAGGGCGACTCGATCGAGTGGCCGAAGCCCGGCGGCGGAGTGCTGCGCGTGCGCATCGAGGAAGTCACCTACCAGCCCGAGCGCGCCGGCGAGCACCACCGCTGAGCGCCGCGTTGCCCCACTCTCGGCGGGCCCGGGCCCGGCGCCCGGGAAAGCACAGGAGCACACCATGCGGATCGCAGTGATGGGCGCCGGCGGCCTGGGCGGCTACTTCGGCGCGCGCCTGTGCCGCGGCGGCGCGGACGTGCACTTCCTCGCCCGCGGGCAGCACCTCGCCGCGCTGCGCGCCGAGGGCTTGCGCATCGTCGGGCCCGAACCGCTCCACCTCCCGCGGGTCAACGCGACCGACGACGCGCGCGCGATCGGCCCGGTGGACCTCGCCCTGCTGTGCGTGAAGCTGTGGGACACGGAAGCCGCGCTCGCGCAGCTCCGGCCGGTGGTCGGCGAGCGCACCGCGCTCGTCTCGTTCCAGAACGGGGTGCTCAAGGACGACGCGCTGCGCGCCGCCTACGGCGCCGAGCGCGTGATGGGCGGGGTCGGCTACGTCGCGACCACCATCGAGCGGCCGGGCGTCATCCGCCAGACCGGGCCGATGCAGCGCCTGATCTTCGGCGAGTTCGACGGCGCGCGCTCCCCGCGCGCCGAGGCGCTGCTCGCGGCGTGCCGCGCCGGCGGCATCAACGCCGAGCTCTCCGAGGACATCCGGCGCGAGATCTGGCAGAAGTTCGTGTTCCTGGCCGCGCTCTCCGGCGCGACCACGACCATCCGCACCCCGATCGGACCGATCCGCTCGCATCCGCAGACGCGCGCGTTCCTGCTCGACCTGATGCGCGAGGTGGTCGCGGTCGGCCGTGCCCACGGGGTGAGCCTCGCGCCGGACTACGCCGAGGCGCGCCTCGCGCTCGCCGACGACGTCGCGTACGACATGACCTCGTCGATGCACCACGACCTGGAGCGCGGCAACCGCCTGGAGGTGCGCTGGCTCGCCGGCGCGGTGGTGGAGCTCGGACGCGCCCGGGGCGTGCCGACCCCTCTCAACCGCGCGGTCGCCGACATCCTCGCCCTGCACGCCGACGGCGCCCGGGCGCAGACCACCCGTGCCTGACCTCGCCTCCCTGAGCGCGCGGCTGGCGCCGCTCTTCCCCGGCCTGCTGGGCATCGCGCTGAAGGAGCTCTCGCCCGAGCGCGTGCGGGCGGAGCTGGCGGTGCGCCCCGACCTCTGCACCACCGGCGGCGTGCTCCACGGCGGCGCGATCATGGCCTTCGCCGACACCCTCGGCGCCGTGGGCACGTTCATGAACCTGCCCGAGGGCGCGCGCACGACGACGATCGAATCGTCGACGAAGTTCCTGCGCAGCGCGCCCGCCGGCGCAACCGTCGTGGGCGAGAGCACCCCCTTTCACCGCGGGCGCACCACGATGGTGTGGCAGACGCTGGTCACGACGAGCGAGGGCAAGCTCTGCGCGGTCGTGACCCAGACCCAGCTCGTCATTCCCGCGTGATCCGCGGGGCAGCGCGCGCGGCCCGCGCGCGCTGCCGGTCGATCGCCTGCGCGGCGCGCCCGCACGCCAGGGCATACCCGCTATACTCCCGCGCCCTCCTCACCGTGAGAACACAAAGATGAAGCGCAGCACCCTCTTCTGTCTCGCCATCGCGCTCGCCCTCCCGGCCGCAGCCCAGGATTCCGGCCCGACCCTCGGGAAGCTCCGCAGCGCCAACGAGATCGTGCTCGGCTACCGCGAGAGCACCATGCCGTTCTCGTTCACCGGCGGCGACGGGCAGCCGGCCGGCTACTCGATCGACGTCTGCAAGGCGGTGGTCGCGTCGCTCCGCGACCAGCTCAAGCTCGGGGCGCTCCCGATCCGCTGGGTCGCGGTGACGGCGGAGAGCCGGCTGCCGGCGGTCGCGCAGGGGCGCGTCGACATGGAGTGCGGGGCCACGACGATGACCTTCGCGCGCTTCGACCAGGTCGACTTCAGCGCACCGGTGTTCGTCGAGACCGGCGCGGTGCTGGCGCGCGCGGACTCGAACATCCGGCGCATCGCCGACCTCGGCGGCAAGCGCATCGCCGTGGGCGTCGCCACCACCGCCGAGCAGGCGCTGCGGGCGCGGCTGAAGGCGGACTTGATCTCCGCCGAGATCGTGGTGGTGAAGAACGCGGCCGAGGCGCTCGAGGCGCTGGACGCGGGCCGAGTCGACGGCTACGCGAACGACCGCATCCTGCTCGTCGGCTCGGTGGTCCAGGGCCGCGACGCGAAGAAGTACGTGATCACCGAGGACGACTATTCGTTCGAGCTGTACGGCCTCGCCCTGCGCCGCAACGACTCCGCTTTCCGGGTGGCCGTCAACCGCGGCCTCGCGCAGCTCTACCGCGGGCCGGGCATGGTGGAGATCTACAAGCGCTGGTTCGGGCCGTTCGGCCCGCCCGGGACGCTGCTGCAGGCGATGTACTACCTCAACACCCTACCCGACTGACCGCGGCGCGAGGCGCCACTCGGGGCGGCGCCCGATGCCGAGGACGGTCGGGATCGCGGCGATCATGATCAGCGCGGCCCCGGCGAACACCCAGCCCGGGTGGCCGCGGTCGAGGAAGAGGCCGAACATGAGCGGGCCGACCAGCCCGCCGACGTCCAGCCCGGAGTAGACGAACCCGTAGACTTTTCCGCGCGCGTGCTCCGGCGCGATCTTGCGCACGATGATGTCGCGCGAGGGCCCCATCGCGCCGAAGCCGAAGCCGGCGGCGGCCATCACCGCCATGAGCGACGCGCTCGGCAGCGACCCGGTCGCGATCACCAGCGCGAGCGCGGCCGGCACCAGCATCCCGACCACCGCCACCGCGGTGTGCCGGTCGGTGCGGCCGGCGACGAAGCCGCCGAACAGGATCCCGGCGGAGCCGCCGAGCAGGAACGCGGTGAGCCCGCCGGTCGCGAGCGCGAGCGGCACGCCGTAGAGCTGCGCGAGCGCGGCGGTCGCGAAGGTCTGGAAGCCGACGAGCGTGATCGCGTAGAGCGAGAAGAACGCGAAGCACATCAGGATCGGCCAGGACGCGAGGAGCCGCACGTCGGCCCGCAGCCCGCCCGCGGCCTTCGCCGCCGCGTGCGCGCGCGGCCGCTCGCCCGCGAGGTCGCGCTGCGTCACCAGCAGGACGAGCGCGCCGATCCCGATCGCGGCCGCGGCGACCACCGCGGTGCGCCAGCCGTAGACCTGCGCCAGCGGGAACACGAACACCGGCGCGAGCACCCAGCCGAGGTTGCCGACGATCCCGTGCACGCTGAACGCGTGGCCGAGGCGACCGGGGGACACCTTTGCGTTGAGCAGCGCGAAGTCGGCGGGGTGGAACACGCTGTTGCCGAGGCCGCCGATCGCCGCCGCCACGAACAGCCACGCGAACGACGGCGCGAGGCCCGAGAGCAGCGTGCCGGCCGCGACCAGCCCGAGGCCGAGGAGGAGGATCGTGCGCGCGCCGTAGCGGTCGACCAGGAAGCCGGCGGCGGTCTGGGCGATGCCCGACACGGTGTAGAACACCGCCATCACCGCCCCGAGGGCGGCATAGCTCACCCCGAACTCCTCCCTCAGCAGCGGGAAGAGCGGCGGCAGGACGAGCTGGAAGAAGTGCGACAGCCCGTGCGCGAGGCCGACGAGGCTGATGACTTTCGCGTCGGCGCGCAGCGTGGTGGTGGCGGCGGTCATGGGGTCGGTTCGCGGGAGGGGAAGCGGTGCGGCGGGAACCGGGATTGTAACCGCCCGCGCCGCTAGTTCGACTTGGGCCCGTCGAGCGCCTTGCGGCAAACCTCGCGCACCACCTCCGAGCTCGGGAGCTGCGGCGCGAAGTACGCCTCCTGCACCACCCGGACGGCGAGCTGCTGCTGCTGCATCGGCGCGCTGCGCCACTCCGGCCGCGCGAGCGTCTCGTTGATCGCGATCTGCAGCGGGAAGCCGGTGTCGCGCATGCGGATGGCGGTCTGGCGCGCCCCGAAGAGGTCGCCGCACACCGCTTCCATGGGCTTGTCCTGCGCGGGCAGGTGCGCGGGCAGCGCGGCGAGCAGCAGCACGGGGAACAGCGATGGTCTCATTGGCGCGCGATCCGAAGTGGCTGGCGCGATTCTACCGTGCCGGGGTCGGCCGAAGGACTGGGCGGGCAATCGCGGCCGGGGATGCTGGTATGCTGCCCTCGACCCAGGCGGTACGAACAACAAGAGCGAGGGGCGGGGCATGCGAGTGGGGATCGTATCGGTGTTCGTCGACTATCACCGGCGCGGGAGAAAGAATCCTCACTCCCTCCAGCCGCAGGTCGGCCCCCTGATCGCGGGGCTCCTGCCGCGCGGGATCGAGATCGAGATCGTCAACGAGACCTCGCACGAGCTCGACTGGCGGCGCGACTACGACCTCCTCTTCATCTCCGCGCTCCACTCGGACATGGATCGCGCGCGGCAGGTCTCGCACTACTGGCGCCGCCGGGGCGCGAAGACCGTGATCGGCGGATCCTTCGCGAGCACCTACCCCGAGCTGTGCGAGCCGTGGTTCGACGCGGTGGTCGTCGGCGACCCGGAAGGCACGGTCCCGCGCGTGTACGCGGATTTCTGCGCGAACAGGCTCCAGCGGCGCTACGTCTCCCCGCCCTACTGCGCCGACCGGGTGGCGACGCCGCGCTTCGACCTCTTCCCGGGCAAGCACCACCAGGCGCTGTGCTTCGAGGCGACCCGCGGGTGCCCGTTCACCTGCGAGTTCTGCGTGCTGACCGGGCTCGGCACGCGGCACCACACCCGACCGGTGGCGGCGGTGCTGCGCGACCTCCTCGCCGGCCAGCGCATGCTCGCCGGCCGGGTCCCCGCCTACAAGCGGCGGCTCGTCGGCTTCTGCGACAACAACATCGGCGGCGACCTCGCCTACCTGCGTGCGCTCTGCGCGGCGCTCGAGCCGCTCCGGATCCAGTGGTACGGCGCGGCCACGTTCAACGTCATCGCCAACCCGGAGCTCGTCCGCACGATGTCGCGCTCCGGTTGCCGCGGCCTGTTCGTCGGGCTGGAGAGCTTCAATCCCGCCGCGCTCGCCGACATGCGCAAGCACCAGAACGTGGTCTCGAAGATCCGCGCCGCGCTGGACCAGTGCCGCCGGCACGGCATCCTGATCGTCGCCGGGCTCATGGTGAGCCCGACGCTCGATTCCCCCGACGACATCCGGCGCATCCCCGGGCACCTCGACCAGTGCGGGCTGCGCGTCCCGACGTTCCTCGCCTTCGAGTCGCCGATTCCCGGGACGCCGCACTTCCACCGCCTCGCGGCCGAGCAGCATCCCCCGGCATTCATGCCCGACGTGCTGCTGCGGGACCTGGCCGGGTACACGCTGGCCGTGCGCCCCAGGAAGTGCTCGCCGGAGGCGTTCGTGGCCGCGTACAGGGAGGTCACGCGCGAGGTCTTCGCGCTGCGGCGGCGCCTGGCGAAGATCGCCCACGACGTCCCGCAGTACCTCGCGCGCGGCTACTGGCTGCCGGCGCTGATCGGGGCCGGGGACCTGCTGACGACGCAGGCCGGCGCGTACGACGCCCCCGACCGCACCTACATCGCCGGCACCGACCGCGCGCCGCCGGAGTCCGTGCCGTTCACGGACGCCGACTTCGACTCCGAGGCCGGGCGCCGCGCGGTGCTCGAACCCTGGCGCGTGACCGACGGGCGC
>JAGVSZ010000038.1 GCA_019137045.1 Betaproteobacteria bacterium | reverse complement strand
GCGGCGGCGCGCGCCGGCGCGTCGCGCGAGGCGCTCGCGTCCTCGCCGGCGCAGGCGCAGTTCGTGCGCCTGCTCGCGCCGACGGTCAGCAGCGACCCGGAGCGCGTCGCGACCAACGCGGTCGATCGCACGGGGCGGATCATCGCGGCGCGCGCCGCGGCGCAGGTCGGCCTGACGGTCGGCAAGAGCATGCAGGCCGATCTCGCGCGGGTGTTCGCCGGCGAGAGCCGGTTCCTGTCGCCGCGGCCGGAGTCCGAGCGCGTGCCCGGGGCCGGCGCGGAGGCGTTCGCCCGCCCGGTCGCCTGGCTCGCCGCGCCGGTGCGGGATGCCGACGGCCAGGTCATCGCCGCGCTCAAGATCGGGTCGTACGCCGACACGCGCTTCGCGCGCATTCTCGCGCCGCCCGCCGAGCTGGCGGACCCGGAATCAACGGGCGACGTCTACGCGTTCGACGAGACCGGCCTGCTGCTGACGACCAGCCGCTACCGGGAGGCGCTGCGCGCCGCGGGCCTGCTCGCCCCGGGCGCGCGCACCGCCGCCTTCAACGTGCGCCTGCACGACCCGGGCGCCGCGATCGCCGCCGGGGAGCCGGCTCGCGCGGACCACACGGAGCGGCCGCTCACCCGCCTCGTGGCCGCGGCGATCGCGAGCCGCGCGCACGGGGATGCGTCCGCGCGCCGCGGCGAGCTGCTCGAGCCCTACCCCAACTACGTCGGGCGCGAGGTGATCGGCGCGTGGCAGTGGCTGCCCGAGTACGAGCTCGGCCTCGCGATCGAAGTCGCCGCCGAGGAGGCGTACGCGCCGCTGCGCTACCTGCGCATCGCCGTGATGACGATCTTCGGGCTGCTCGTCGGCGCGGTCGGCGTGGCGCTGGGCTCCACGTTCTCCCTCGCGCGGCTCGACCGCGAGGTGCGGCGGCTCGGGCAGTACCGCATCGAGGGCAAGATCGACGAGGGCGGCATGTCGACGGTGCACCGCGCGGTGCACGCGCTGCTCAAGCGGCCGACGGCGATCAAGATCCTGAAGCCCGCGCTCGCCACCGACGAGGTGATCGCGCGCTTCGAGCGCGAGGTCGTGCTCGCGAGCCGGCTCGAGCACCCGGCGACCGTCGAGATCTTCGACTACGGCCGCACGCGCGACGGCACGTTCTACTACGCGATGGAGTACATCGACGGCATCACCCTCGCGCGGCTGGTCGAGAAGGACGGCGCGCAGCCGGTCCCGCGCGTCGCCTACATCCTGCGGCAGGTGTGCGAGAGCCTGCGCGAGGCGCACGGCAAGGGCCTGATCCACCGCGACGTCAAGCCGCAGAACATCATGCTGTGCGAGCGGGGGGGCGAGTCCGACGTCGTGAAGGTGCTCGATTTCGGGCTGATCAAGGACGTGCGCGCCACCGACACCCGCGACATCACCCAGTACGCGCGCCTGCTCGGGACGCCGCTGTACATGTCGCCGGAGCGCGTGCGGGATCCCGCCGTCGCCGACCCGCGCGCGGACATCTACGCCGTGGGAACGGTCGCCTACTACCTGCTCACGGCGCAGCGCCTGTTCGACGCGCCGAACGAGCTCGAGCTCCAGCGCATGGTGCTCGAGGTCGAGGCGCCGCGCGCGTCGGCCGCCGCGCCCCAGCGCCTCCCGCCCGCGCTCGACGACCTGATCGCGCGCTGCCTCGCGAAGGATCCGGCCGCGCGCCCGCAGCGCGTCGACGAGCTGATCGACCTCTTCGCCGCGATCCTGCGCGAGCAGCCGTGGACGCAGGAACAGGCGGTGCGCTGGTGGCAGGACTTCAGCGCGGCGCAGGAGCTGGCGGCGGTGTAGCGCGGCGCCCCGGGCAGGACCGCCGTGCGCCCCGCCCGGCGCCCGGGTCCCGGGCCGGCAGCCGCATCGACGCGACCCGGCATCCTCCGTAGTAGCCTATCGGAGAGCGCACGCGCCCCGCGCGGGCGGGGTCTCCGAGAAGGGCGCGGCGCCGCAGCCAGGAGGTGCGTTCGAGTCATGGCCGTCGCATGCGCGAGCTGCGGGCGCGCGAACCGCGAGGGCGCGGTCTTCTGCGACGCCTGCGGCGCGCGGCTCGGCGAGCGCGAACCGTCCCACCCTCCGGCGCAGCTGCCCGGGCCGGGCGAGGCGTTCGTCGGCAGGGAGCGGGAGCTCGCGGCGCTCGGCGCCGCCCTCGCGCATGCGCTCGCCGGCCGCGGGCGCATCGTCGCGCTCGCGGGCGAGCCGGGGATCGGCAAGACGCGCACTGCGCAGGTGCTCGCGCGGTACGCGGACAGCCGGGACGCGCGCGTGCTGTGGGGCCGCTGCCACGAGGAGCCCGGCGCGCCGCCCTACTGGCCGTGGCTGCAGGTCCTGCGCGCCTACAGCGAGGCGCAGGACCCGGGCGCGCTCGCGGCGGTGCTCGACGGTGCGGCGGGCCACGTCGCGGAGATCGTTCCCGAGCTCGCGCAGCGCGTGCCCGGGCTCGCGCCGGTGCCGCGCACTGCCGATCCGGCGCAGGCGCGCTACCGCCTCTTCGATGCGATCGCCGGCTTCTGGCGGCGCGCCGCGGCGCGCGAGCCGCTCGCGCTGATCCTCGACAACCTGCACTGGGCGGACGCGCCGTCGCTCCGCCTGCTCGAGTTCCTCGCGCCCGAGATCGCCGCGGCCCGGGTGCTCGTGCTCGTCACCTATCGGGACATCGCGCTCACGCGCACGCACCCGCTGTCGGGCACGCTGGCCGAGCTCGCGAAGCAGCCGTCGTTCGAGCGCCTCAAGCTCGCGGGGCTCAGCCGCGCCGAGACCAGCCGGTTCGTGACCGCGGCCACCGGCCAGGCGCCGCCCGCCGAGCTGCTCGCGACCGTGCACGACCAGACCGAGGGGAACCCGCTCTTCGTCGCGGAGATGGCGCGCTTCCTGGTGCAGGAGGGGCTGCTCGGACCCGACGCGCGCGCCGCCGCACGCTCGCCGGCCCGGCGCGCCGCGCAGCGCATTCCCGAGGGCATCCGGGAGGCGATCGGCACCCGCCTCAACCGCCTCTCCGGCCCGTGCAATGCGCTGCTCCGGCGCGCGGCGGTGGTCGGCCGCCGTTTCAGCCTGCAGGTGCTCGCGCACCTGCCCGACGACCCGGGCGAGGACGCGCGCAGCGCGGCGCTCGAGGAGGCGCTCGCGGCCGCGGTGATCGAGGCCCAGCCGGAGCCCGGCGCGTACCAGTTCAGCCACGCCCTCGTCCGCGAGACGCTGTACGACGAGATCCCTGCGCCCCGGCGCGCCCGGCTGCACCTGCGCATCGGGGAGGCGCTCGAGACGCTCCGGCGCGGCGACCCGATGTCGAGCCTCGCCGCCCTCGCCCACCACTACTGCGCGGCGCTGCCCGGCGGCGACCCGCACAAGGCCGCGGACTACGCGCAGCGCGCCGCCGCGCATGCGGATCAGCTCTTCGCCTACGAGGAGGCGGCGCGCTACTACCGCCTCGCGCTGCAGGCGCTCGAGTCGCGGGGCACCGACGACGACCCCGCGCGCCGCTGCCGGCTGCTGATCGCGCTCGGCCAGGCGCTCGTGAAGACCGGCGAGAACCTGCTCGCGGCGGAGGTGCTCCAGCGCGCGGCGGCGAGCGCCAAGGCGCTCGGCGTGTCGGAGGAGTTCACGCACGCGGCGCTCGCGTTCGAGGAGGCGACGTGGCGGCCGGGGATTCCGGGCGACGCCGCGGCGCGCCTGCTGCGCGAAGCGCTCGCCGGGCTCGCCGACGGCGACAGCGTTCTGCGCGCGCGCGTGCTGGCCTCGCTGACCCGCGCGCTCGTCTTCAGCGGGAAGCTCGACGAGGCGATGACGCTGCACCGGGAGGCGCTCCCGATGGCGCGCCGCGTCGGCGATCCGGGCACGATCGCGGCGGTGCTGCGGTCGGTCGCGACCGCCCGCTGGCTGCCGCAGCAGTTTGCCGCCCGCGTGCGCAACACGCTCGAGGCCGAGCACTACGCGCAGGAGGTCGGTGACCGGGAGCGGGTGCTGGAGGCGGCGAGCTGGCGGCTCTTCGACCTGATGGAGCTCGGCGATCTGAACGCGCGCGCGCAGGAGTTCGCAAGCTACACGAGGCTCGCCGACGAGGTCCGGCAGCCGTTCTACCAGTACATCGGGGTTTCCTCGCACGCGATGATGGCGCTCTTCGAAGGTCGGCTCGCGGACTCGGAGCGGCTCGCGCGCGAGGCGTTCGAGCTCGGCAGCCGGATGCCGGGGCTCGACGCCGAAGGGGTCTATGGCATCCAGATGTTCACCGTGCGGCGCGAGCAGGGGCGCTTGCGCGAGCTCGCGCCGGTAGTCGCCCACTTCGTGCAGAACCACGCCGCCGCGGCGACGTGGCGGCCGGGACTCGCACTCGTCTACAGCGAGCTCGGCCGCGCCGCCGAGGCGCGCGCCGAGTTCGAAGTGATCGCGTCGGCGGGATTCGACCGCCTGCCGCAGGACGGTCGCTGGGTGACCAGCATGACCTATCTCGCCGAGGTCTGCGCGCGCCTCGGCGACGCCGAACGCGCCGCGCTGCTGTACGCCGAGCTGCTCCCGTTCGAGGGCCGCAATCTCATCGCGCCGCCAAACGTCGCCTGCTTCGGCGCCGCGTCGCGCCAACTCGGGATGCTCGCGGCGACGATGAAGCGCTGGGCCGACGCCGAGCGGCACTTCGAGGCGGCGCTCGCGATGAACGCGCGCCAGGCCGCCCGCCCGTGGCTCGCGCACACGCAGCACCAGTACGCGGTGATGCTGCTCGCGCGGAACGCGGGCGGCGATCGCGAGCGGGCGGTCGCGCTCCTCGACGAGGCGCTCGCCGCTGCACGCGACATCGGGATGGCGGGGCTGGAGGCGCGCGTGGCGGCGCTGCGGGAGGCGGCGGCCCGCGCGCCGGGCCGCGCGCGCTACCCGGCGGGCCTGAGCCAGCGCGAGGTCGAGGTGCTGCGCCTGGTCGCCGCCGGCCGCGGCAACCGCGAGATCGCCGAGACGCTCTTCGTCAGCCACAACACCGTGGCGAACCACGTGCGCAGCATCCTCACCAAGACCAACACCGCCAACCGTGCGGAGGCGGCCGCCTTCGCCGTCCAGCACGCGCTGGTGGGAAAGCAGCCCTAGCCGCTAGGCGAACGCCTCCGGCCGGATCTCGGTCACCTCCACGATGACGTCGGCGGGGATCTTCGCCCGCCGCGCCGCCTCGCGGATCGCCTCGGCGCTCGGCGCCTCGTAGAGGCAGTAGGTCTTCTTCTTGTCGGCGCTGAGGAACGAGAAGAGCCACTGCACGCCGACGTCGTCGTTCACCCGCTTGACCGCGGCGGCGTCCTCGCGGGTGAGGTCGAGCTGCTCGGCGAATTGGCGTTCGATCACGAACAGGGGCATCGGCGTCCTCGGTCGGTTGGGGGCGGCGACGCCATTTGCGCCCGGATCGGCCGGCGCGTCAATAGTCAGGACTGACTAGGCGGGCGCCGGGTGCGTCGGGCGCTCGAATGATCAACCCTGTCGATGCGCGGCGGGGGGCGGCCCGCCTAGGATCCCGCCAGAACGGCAAGGAACGCGACGACCGGAAAAACCGCCACCGCGACAGGAGACTGGCAGATGGAGACCTCACTCTACCAACGCCTCGGGGGCACCGAGGGCATCGCCCGCCTGGTCGACGACGTCGTGGACGCGCACATGAGCAACCCGACCATCAAGGCGCGCTTCCTCCCCTACCGCAACCAGCCGGAGCGGCTGGCGGCGATCAAGCAGCACACCCGGAACTTCTTCGGCGCCGGTAGCGGCGGGCCCGAGAAGTACGAGGGGCGCGACATGCGCACCGCGCACCGCGGCATGAACGTCAGCGCGGAGGAGTACATGGCCGCGGTGGACGACATCCTGGCGACCCTCGAGAAGCACGGCATCGATGCGGCGACGCGCAACGACGTCCTCGCGATCGCCTGGTCGCTCAAGGGCGAGATCGTGCGCACCTGAAGGAGCGCGCGCGTGAACGCCGTCGACTGAAACAAATCGGGAACAGAACGGACATCGGCAGGTTACGTCCGCCTGCGACGATGCGACGCATCGGAGGGGGCGCCGGCAACGCGGATCCGGCCGGCGGCCCCGAGGACGAACTGGCAGCGATCCGGAACGGAGCGAGACATGGCGAACGACCAGGCAATCCAGGCATTCCAGGCGGCCCTGCGCGGCAAGCTCGTCCAGCCCGGCGATGCCGGCTACGACGACGCGCGTGCCCTCTACAACGGCATGATCGACAAGCGGCCGCGCTTCATCGCGCGCTGCGTCGATGCGGCCGACGTCATCGCGGCGGTGAACTTCGCCCGCGGCGCGGGCCTGCTCGTCGCGGTCCGCGGCGGCGGCCACAGCGCCCCCGGCCTCGGCAGCTGCAACGACGGCCTGGTGATCGACCTCTCGCAGATGAGGAGCGTGCGCGTCGACCCGGCGCAGCGGACCGTGCGCGTGGAGGCCGGCTGCACCGCGGGCGACGTGGACCACGCCACGCATGCGTTCGGCCTCGCGGTGCCCTTCGGCATCGTCTCGACCACCGGCGTCGCGGGCCTCACGCTCGGCGGCGGCACCGGTTACCTCACGCGCAAGCACGGCCTCACGATCGACAACCTGCTCGAGGCCGACGTCGTGCTGGCGGACGGCAGCGTCGTGACCGCCAGCGCGACCCAGCACCCCGAGCTCTTCTGGGCGCTGCGCGGCGGCGGCGGCAACTTCGGCGTGGTCACGAGCTTCCTGTTCCGGGCGCACCCGGTCAGCATGGTCTACGCCGGCCCGGTCTTCTGGCTCGCGAAGGACGCGAAAGCGGTGATGCGCGCGTACCGCGAGTTCCTGCCGGGCGCGCCCGAGGACCTGGGGACCTTCGTCGGCCTGAAGACGGTGCCGCCGATGGACCCGTTCCCGAAGGAGCACTGGGGTCAGCGCGCGTGCGCGGTGATCTCCTGCTACAACGGTCCCGCGGCCGACGGCGAGAAGGCGATGGCGCCGCTCCTGAAGGCGGTGCCGGCGCCGATCTTCAACTGGATGGGGCCGATGCCGTTCCCGGCGATCAACGCGCTGTTCGACCCGTTCTTCCCGAAGGGCCTGCAGTGGTACTGGAAGGGCGACTTCGTGCAGTCGCTCCCCGACGCGGCGATCGACGCTCACATCGCGCAGGCCGCGGAGGCGCCGAGCGCCCTGTGCCTGATGCACCTGTACCCGATCGACGGCGCCGTGCGCCGCGTCGCGCAGGACGCGACCGCGTGGGCGACGCGCGATGCCACCTGGTCGATGGTCATCGCCGGGATCGACTCCGAGCCGAAGCAGGCCGAGGCGCTGAAGAAGTGGGGACGCGCGTACTGGAAGGCGGTGCACCCCTTCAACCTCGAAGGCGCGTACGTCAACTTCATGATGGACGACGAGGCCGACGGCCGCGTCCAGGCGACCTACGGCGAGAACTACGGCCGCCTCGCGCAGGTGAAGCGCAAGTACGACCCGCAGAACCTGTTCCGCGTCAACCAGAACATCAAACCCGCCGCGTGAGCGCCGGACCAACCCAAGGAGCGACATGATGCAAGCAGTCCAGCAGAACACCGCCGCCGCACCGGCGCCCGATTTCGCCGCCCTGAAAGCGCGCCAGCAGGCCACGTGGTCGGCCGGCGACTACGCGGAGATCGGCACCCGGCTGCAGATCGTCGGCGAATCGCTGTGCGAGGCGCTCGACCTGCGCGCGGGAAGCCGCGTCCTCGACGTCGCCTCGGGCAACGGCAACGCGGCGCTCGCGGCCGCGCGCCGCTGGTGCGAGGTCGTCGCCACGGACTACGTGCCGGCGCTGCTCGAGCGCGCGGGCCAGCGCGCGCGCGCCGACCGGCTGCCGATCGAGTTCCGCGCGGCGGACGCCGAGAACCTGCCGTTCCCCGACGCCTCGTTCGACGCCGTGCTCTCCACGTTCGGGGTGATGTTCACCCCCGACCAGGAGCGCGCCGCGCGCGAGCTGCTGCGCGTCTGCCGCCCCGGCGGAAAGATCGGGCTCGCGAACTGGACCCCCGAGGGCTTCATCGGGCAGCTGTTCAAGACGATCGGGAAGTTCATCCCGCCCGCGCCGGGCCTCAAGTCGCCCGCGCTGTGGGGCACCGAGGTGCGGCTCGCGGAGCTCTTCGGCGCGGGCGCGAGCGCGATCGAGAGCGTGCCGCGGCACTACGTGTTCCGCTTCCGCTCGCCGGCGCACTGGCTGGAGGTGTTCCGGGCCTATTACGGCCCGGTGCAGAAGGCCTTCGCCGCCCTGGACGCGGGGCAGCAGGCCGCCCTCGCGCGCGAGATCACCGCGCTGATGGAGCGCTCCAACCGCTCCGGCGACGCGACGCTCGTGCTGCCGAGCGAGTACGTGGAGGTGGTCGTCACGCGGCGCTGAGCGTCACCGCGGCGCGGCGCGCACCGCTTCGACCACGCGCGCGAGCGCGGCCGCGTTGCCGCAGCGGCCGTCGCGCAGGACCGCGCGCATCAGCTCGCGCGACGGCGCGG
>JAGVSZ010000401.1 GCA_019137045.1 Betaproteobacteria bacterium | reverse complement strand
TGCGAGCTGCAGCGCGCCGGGCGCGGACGCCAGGGTGCGCGCTGGGTGTCGGGGCGCGGGGACGGGCTCACCTTCTCGCTCCTGTGGCGCTTCGAGCGCGCGGCCGGCCTGCTCACCGGGCTTCCGCTCGTGGCCGGCGTCGCCTGCGCGGACGCGCTCGCCGCGCTCGGGGCGCGCGACGTGGCGTTGAAGTGGCCGAACGACCTCCTGCGCGCCGGGGCGAAGCTCGGCGGCATCCTGGTGGAAGCGCAGGGCGATGCGCGCGGCCCGCTCGCCGCGGTGGTGGGCATCGGCATCAACGTCCGCCTTCCGGACGAGGCGCGCGCGGCGATCGGCCAGCCGGTCGCCGACCTGACCGGCGTGGCGTACGGCTCGCGCAGCGCGGTGCTGGGGCGTCTCCTCGGCGCGCTCGCGGTGGCGCTGGCGCGCTTCGAACGCGAGGGGTTCGCGCCCTTCCGCGCGGCGTGGCAGGCGCGGCACGCGTTCCAGGGCCGGCGCGTGCGGCTGCTCGCGCCGGCCGACGGCGAGATCGCGGGGGTGGCGGCGGGCATCGCGGACGACGGCGCGTTCCTGCTGGAGACCGACGCGGGCCTGCGGCGCTTCTACGCCGGGGAAGTCAGCCTGAGGGCGGTCGCGTGAGGACGCTCTTCCTCGTCCTCGCGTTCGCGAACGTCGCGTTCTTCGCCTGGCGCTACTACGACGAGCACGTCGCCGCGCGCGGCAGCGATCCGTTCGCCCAGCAGCTCAACCCCGAGCGGGTGAAGCTCGTCGGGCCGGAGGAGCTCGCGCGCATCGCCGGTGCGCGGCGGCCGGCGGGGTGCCTCGAGCTCGGCCCGATCGCCGCGGGCGAGGCGGGCCGCGCGGAGGAGGCGGTGGGCGCCATTGCCGCCGGCCTCAAGGTCGCCCTGCGGCGCGTCGACGAGCCGGCCCGCTGGTGGGTGTACCTGCCGCCGTTCGCGACGCGGGCGGCGGCCGTGCAGCGCGCCGCCGAGCTGCGCAGGCAGGGCGTGGAGGACTCTTCGCTCGTGAACGACGACCCGCAGTGGCGCAACGCGATCTCGCTCGGCGTGTTCCGCAGCGAGGAGGCGGCCGTAAGGCGCGCGGACGAGCTGCGCCGGCGCGGCGTGCGCGGGATTGAGACGGCGGCGCGCGAGGGCGCCGGGGCGCGCGTGTACGTGCAGCTGCGCGACGCGCCGGAACCGGTGCGCGCGAGGTTCGGGGAGCTGCGCGACAGTTTCCCCGGCGCGGAGGTGCGCGAGTGTCCCGGTTAGCGGAGGGCTACGCGATCCGCCGGGCGGCGGGCGCGGCGGACGTGGACGCGGCGCGGGCGCTCTTTCTCGAGTACGCCGCGTGGCTGCAGGAGGACCTCGGCTTCCAGGGCTTCGCCGCGGAGCTCGCGACCCTGCCGGGCGCATACGCCCCGCCCGACGGCCGGCTGGTGCTCGCCTGTTTCCGCGCGCACCCGGTCGGCTGCGTCGCGCTGCGGCGGTTCGACGCGCAAACGGGCGAGGTCAAGCGGCTCTACGTGCAGCCGGACCATCGCGGGCACGGGCTCGGCGGGGCGCTCGCCGCCGCGGTGACGGGCGCCGCGCGCGCGATCGGCTACCGGCGGCTCGTGCTCGACACGCTCGAGCGCATGCCGGCGGCGCGCGGCCTCTACGCGGCGCTCGGTTTCCGCGAGATCGCCCCGTACTACGAGACGCCCCTCGCCGGCACGCGCTTCATGGCGCTCGCGCTGCGGGACGATTGATCGCCGCGCTACTTCCCCGGCGCGCCCGCATCCGCCGCGCGGATCCTGCGCAGCAGGGCCGAGGTCGAGCGCTCGTGGACGAACGGGATCGAGTGCACGGCGCCGCCCCACGCGGTCACTTCCTGCGCCCCCACGATGTCGGCCACCTTCCAGTCGCCGCCCTTCACCAGGACGTCGGGCCGGCAGGCGAGGATCGGGGCGAGCGGCGTGTCTTCGTCGAACCACGTCACCAGGCTCACCGCTTCGAGCGCGGCGAGCACCGCCACGCGGTCGGCGAGCGGGTTGACCGGGCGGTCGGCGCCCTTGCCGAGGCGCCGCACCGACGCGTCGGAGTTGACCGCGACCACCAGGCTCGCGCCGAGCGCGCGCGCCTGCGCGAGATAAGTCACGTGGCCGCGATGCAGGACGTCGAAGACGCCGTTCGTGAAGACGACGGGGCGGGGCAGGGCGAGCGCGGCGGCGGCGAGCGCGTGCGGCGCGCACAGCTTGCGTTCGAAGGCGGGGGCGCTCATCGGCGCGCTGCTCGGCGCGAGGGCCGCCCGCGGCGGTCCGGGCTCAGGCCGGCTCGAGGGTCGCCGCCGGCTGCGCGCGCGGCGCGAGCGCCTTCCGGTACCGGTTCAGGTCCTGGACCGTGGCGATGGGGCTGCGGAACAGCACCGCGAGGTTGCGCAGGATCGCGCCGACGACCTTGCCCTCCCAGGCGCGGTCGAAGCGGATCTGCTCGTCGAGCCAGCGCTCCAGCCAGTCGGGATCGGGCAGCTTCGACTGCACCGTGTCGCGCGGGTAGAGGGCGCGGTTCACGTGCAGGTTGGTGGGGTGGAGCGGCTTGCCGCTGCGCCCCGAGCTCGCCATCAGCATCCCGATGCGGGCGAAGGCCGCGCGCGCCTCGTCGCCGGTGCGCTCGATCGCGCGCTTCATGTACTGGCGGTACACGCCGGCGTGGCGCGCCTCGTCGCCCGACATGAGCGCGTAGATCGCCTTGATCACCGGCTCGGTGTGCCACTGGGCGGCGCGCCGGTACCAGTGCGTGAGGCGCAGCTCGCCGCAGAAGTGCAGCATCAGGGTCTCGAACGGCGGCGCCGGGTCGAAGCCGAACCGCACCGCGTGCAGCTCGCCCTCGGTCGGCGCGAGGTCGGGGCGGAAGCGCCGCAGGTACTCGATCAGCACCAGCGCGTGCTTCTGCTCCTCGTAGAACCACACCGACATGAACGCCGAGAAGTCGCTGTCGTGGATGTTGTCCCGCAGGAACATCTCGGTGGCCGGCAGCGCCGACCACTCGGTGATGGCGTTCATCTTGATCGTCCGCGCCTGCTCGTCGGAGAGCCTGTCGGCGGCAAAGTCCCCCCACGGCACGTCCGACTCGAGCCGCCAGCGGACCCGCTCGAGCGTTCTGAAAGCCTGCGGATAGATCATCTTTGCGGACATGGTGGCGCGAACTATATCAAAGGGTTGCGCGGCAGACCTGCGACGCGTTGCACAAACGGCGCGCGGGCCGCGCGCGTGGGACGCAGGGGCCGGCGGCCGGTGGCGCGCGGCCGCCGCCGGGCGGCGTCACTCCTTGGGCGGCGCGGCGCTCGCGGGCTTCGCCGGCGGCGGGTCGGGGATGTACTCGAACACCCGCACCACGCGCTTCACGCCGTTCGTCGTGCGCGCGATCTGGGTGGCGTCGTCGGCCTCGCGCCGGGTCACCAGCCCCATCAGGTACACGGTCGCGCGCTCGGTGACCACCTTGACGTGGATCGGATTGAATTTCTGCGCGGTCACGAAGCGCGACTTCACGAGGCTGGTGATGTACGTGTCGTTGGAGCGCGCGCCGAGCTCGCTCGGGGGGCCGATCACGAGCTCGTTGACGACCGACTTCACTTCCGGGGTGGTCGCCGCCGCGCGCTCCGCCTCCTGCTTGAGCGCCTCGGTCGGCGCCTCGCCGGTGAGCAGCACCTGGCGATTGAAGCTCGTGACGTTGATGTGCCCCTTGTCCTTGAAGAGACCGTTGATCCGGTCGGTGGCCTGGAGCTCGATGCGCTCGTCGGAGGCCATGATGTCGGGCGGGCGCCGGTCGACCGCGACCATCGCTCCGCCGGCGACCGCGCCCCCGACGATGAGCGGCGCGCACCCCTGGAGTCCGGCGGCGAGAGCGGCGAGCGAGAAGAGCGCGAGGCGGATCATGCGTGGGGTCACTCCATTCCGAGCAGGAGACAGTCGATGCCGTCGCACAGGCAGTGCAGCGAGAGCAGGTGCACTTCCTGAATGCGCGCGGTGCGGTCGTGCGGCACGCAGACGTGGACGTCGCCGGCGGCGAGCCGCCGGCCGATCTCCCCGCCGCCGCGCCCGGTGAGCGCCACCACCTTCATCTCGCGCTCGTGCGCGGCCTGGACGGCGGCGACGACGTTCGGGGAGCTCCCGGACGTCGAGAGCGCGAGCAGGACGTCGTTCGGCTGGCCGAGCGCGAGCACCTGCTTCGAGAACACCTGGACGTAGTCGTAGTCGTTCGCGATCGAGGTCAGCGTGGAGGTGTCGGTGGTGAGCGCCAGCGCGGCGAGGCCGGGACGCTCGCGCTCGAAGCGGTTCAGGAGCTCGGCGGCGAAGTGCTGCGCGTCGGCCGCCGACCCGCCGTTGCCGCAGGCGAGAATCTTGCCGTTCGCCATCAGGCAGCGGACCATGAGCTGCGTGGCGCCCACGATCGCCGGCGCGAGCGCTGCGGCAGCGGCGAGCTTCGTCTGGGCGCTGTCCGAGAAGTGCCGGCTGACGCGGGCGGCGAGGTCGATAGGCACTAGACGCTGGGGCAATGAGTCGCTCTGCGGTGCGCGCATTCTAGCGCCGCCGTCCCGCGCTGTCGCGCCGCCGCAGCGGCGAGTGTCGCCGGGCGGCGACGCGGCGCCCGCGGCCGCGCGGCCGGGCACGCCCGCCTACTCGACGAAGACCTCGAACTCGATGCGCAAGCGCGGATTGGGGTGCACCCGCAGCCGGCTGATGCGTGCGCTCACCCTTTCGCCGCGGTCCATCGCCCAGGCGAGCGCCTCGTTCTCGGCGCGCGGCACGTAGCCGAGCTTGCGCCCGCGCCAGTCGACGCGCACCGCGTTGCGGTCGTACGCGTTGTCCGGCTCGCGCACGAGATCGAGCCGGTCGCCGACCGCGAGCTCGGGCCACACCTGCGCGCCTTCGGCGTAGCGGTAGCCCGCCAGCGGCGAGCTCTGCACGAGCAGCCTGACCGTCTGCGCGGGCGCGGCGAGGGCGGCCGCGAGCAGCGCGAGCCCGGCGAGGGCGCGGAGCCCGGGCCTAGGCACCGAAGGCGTCCCTGATCCATTCGATGCGCGCGGGGTCGAGCGCGTCGAGCGCGAGCACGTCGCAGCGGCAGGCCGGCTGCGCGCGCGCCCCGAGGTAGTGCCGGGCCGCGGTCAGGATGCGCGCGCGCTTGCGCGCGTCGACGCTCGCGCCGGCGCCGCCGAACCTCGTCGAGCGCCGCAGCCGCACCTCGACGAACACGAGCGTCGCGCCCTCGCGCGCCACCAGGTCGATCTCGCCGCCGCGGCAGCGGTAGTTGCGCGCGAGGATCGCGAGCCCCTGGCGCTCGAGGTACGCGGCGGCGAGCGCCTCGGCCGCGGCCCCGTCGCGCTGCCGCGAGGGACTCACTCCAGCGCCACGCAGCGCCCGTCGCGGAACGTCGCCGGGAGCGGGCGCCGGTCGATCGTGCCGTCGGCCGCGAGCGTGATCCGTCCGGTGACGCCCTGGACCTCGAACGTGCGCTCGCCGTCGAGGAGGGCCATGACGATCCGGTGGGCGTCGATGCCGAGCGCGTAGAAGCGCGCGGCGTCGCCTTCGAGGCCCGCCGGGCGCGCGAATCCCGCCGCCGACGGATGGTCGGGCTGCACGATCCACGGCATGTCGACGAAGCGCACGCCGGCGAGGTCGAAGTTGCGCAGCCGGTCCGCCGGCGCGGTGTTGACCTGCGAGGTCGCGTACACCGGCAGCTGCCCGCCGATCTGCAGGCGCAGGCTGCGCGCGGTCTCGCCCCCGGCGGCGAGGAAGAGCGCGTCGGCGGGCTTGCGCTCCACCGCGGCGCGCAGCGCCGCGGGATCGGCGCCGGGCAGCACCTCCAGCACGTCGGTGACGACGCCGCCGAGCACGAGCCACTCGTCGACGAACGCTTCGCGCGTGCGCTTGCCGAGCGCTCCGGGCGTGCTCACCACGACCACGTTGCGCGCGCCGTCGCGCCACGCGAGGCGGGCGACGTGCCGGGACTCGCCCTCGACCCCGAGACCGAACGCGTAGAGCGGCCGCTTCACCGCCACGTCGCCCTCGGGCTGGTTGAGCGCGAGCGTCGGCACGGCCACCTTGCCGCTCGCCGCGAGCGCGGCGACGCCGCTGCGCGTCATCGGCCCGACGACCGCCTTCGCGCCGGCCTCGACCGCCGCGCCGTAAGCGGCTACGACGCTCTCCGCGCCCGCGTCGGTGGCGCGCACGGCGATGCGCGCCTTCGTCGGGCTGCGCGCCGCCGCGGCGAGGAAGCCCTGGCGCACCGCGTCCGCCGCGCCCCGGAAGTCGGGCGCGTCGAGCGGCAGCAGGAGCACGATGTCGGCCGCCGCCGCGGCGGGCTGCGGCGCGCTCTCGCCGCTTGCGGGGGGCGTCTGGCCCCAGCACAATGCCGCGCTATGCAGGGCAAGGGCAGCCGAGGCGAGACGCAGGCTACGGGGGAGCATGACGGGAGCGCGAAGGGCGGCGCCCGATTATATGTGGTGGCCACGCCGATCGGTAACCTCGCCGACGTGACGTTGCGCGCGCTCGAGACGCTGCGCGCGGTCGACACCGTGTTCGCCGAGGACACGCGCCACGCGGGCGCGCTCCTCGCGCACCACGGCATCCGCGCGCGCATCGCCGCGCTGCACGAGCACAACGAGCGCGCCGCCGCGCAGCGGATGTGCCGCGACCTCGCCGCCGGCCGGAGCGTCGCGCTGGTGTCCGACGCCGGCACGCCCGGGATCTCCGACCCGGGCGCGCTCGCGGTGGCCGCGGTGCGCGCCGCCGGCTACGCGGTGGTCCCGGTGCCCGGTCCGAGCGCCGCGGTCGCGGCGCTGTCGGTGGCGGGGATGCCCGGACCGCATGCGTTCATCGGATTCCTGCCCGCGCAAGGCGCCGCGCGGCGCGCCGCGCTCGCGGCGTGGCGCGCCTTCGAGCACACCCTCGTCCTCTACGAGGCGCCGCACCGCATCGTCGAGTGCGTCGCCGACCTCGCCGCGGTGCTCGGGAGCGGGCGCACGCTGGTGCTCGCGCGCGAGCTCACGAAGGTGTTCGAGACCGTGCACGTCTGTGCGCTCGGCGCGGCGCGCGCCTGGCTCGAGGCCGACGCCGACCGCCGGCGCGGGGAGTTCGTCCTCGTGGTTGCGGGCGCGACGGGCGGCGCGGCGGCCGCGCGGGCCGCCGAAGGCGAGCGCGTGCTGCGCCTGCTGCTCGCGGACCTGCCGGTGAAGCGCGCCGTGCGCCTCGCCGCCGACATCACCGGCGCGCGCAAGAACGAGCTGTACGCGCTCGCCCTCGCGCTGAAGGAGACCGCGTGACGAAGCGCTCGCTCGCCCTGACCCGCCCCGACGACTGGCACCTGCACCTGCGCGACGGGCCGGCGCTCGCGAGCGTGCTCCCGTACAGCGCGCGGCAGTTCGCGCGCGCGATCGTGATGCCGAACCTCCGGCCGCCGGTGACGACGGTCGGCGCCGCGCGCGCCTATCGCGACCGCATCCTCGCCGCGCTGGGCGACGCGCGGACGACCGCGTTCGAGCCGCTCATGACGCTCTACCTCACCGACAATACCGCGCCCGCCGAGATCGCGGCGGCGCGCTCGAGCGGGTTCGTGCACGCGGTGAAGTACTACCCCGCGGGCGCGACGACCAACTCCGACTCGGGGGTCACCGCGCTCGAGCGCGCCTTTCCGGCGCTCGCCGCGATGGAGAAGCACGACGTGCCGCTGCTCGTGCACGGCGAGGTCACCGATCCCGCGGTCGACGTCTTCGACCGCGAGCAGGCCTTCATCGACCGGGTGCTCGCCGCGATCGTGCGGCGCTTTCCGGCGCTGCGCGTGGTGTTCGAGCACATCACCACCAGGGAGGCGGCCGACTACGTGCTCGCGGCCGGCCCGAACGTCGCGGCCACGATCACCGCGCATCACCTGCTCTACAACCGCAACGCGATCTTCCAGGGCGGGCTGCGGCCGCACTACTACTGCCTCCCGGTGCTCAAGCGCGAGACGCACCGCGCGGCGCTCGTGCGCGCCGCCACCGGCGGCAGCGCGAAGTTCTTCCTCGGCACCGACAGCGCGCCGCACCCGCGCGGCGAGAAGGAGAGCGCGTGCGGGTGCGCCGGGTGCTTCACCGCGCACGCGGCGCTCGAGCTGTACGCGGAAGCGTTCGACGCCGCCGGCGCGCTCGACCGGCTGGAGGCGTTCGCGAGTTTTCACGGCCCGGACTTCTACCGGCTGCCGCGCAACGCCGCGCGCGTGACGCTGGTGCGCGAGACGTGGTCGCCGCCGGCCGAGCTCGGCTTCGGGGAGACGACGCTCGTCCCGCTGCGCGCGGGCGAGGCGCTGAAGTGGCGGCTCGCGTGAGCGCCGGCGCGGCGCGCGCCTGGGATCGCGCCGCGCTCCTCGCCGACCCGCTGCTCGCGACCGTCCGGCCGCTGCTCGCGCGCCTCCGGGACGACCGGTTCCCGACGCACGAGGACCTCAGCGCGCTCGCGCGCGAG
>JAGVSZ010000191.1 GCA_019137045.1 Betaproteobacteria bacterium | reverse complement strand
AGGTCCTGATGGGAACGTCGGTGCTGCCGCGATAGGGGCGTGTCGCCCGCCGCAAGGGGGCTTGCGCGGCGGGCGGTCGTTTACTCTGCGCGGGGCTACTGCTGGAGCGGGACCGGACGCGGGCGCGGCGCCGGCCGCGCCGCGGGTGCCGCCCCCTCGGGCACCGGAAGGTACTGCGCGCCGGCGCCGCCCGGGCCGGGCGCGATGATCACGCCGCCGGGCGCGGCCGGCTGGTACCCGGCCCCGATGCCGCCCGGACCCGGACCGATCACGACCCCGCTCGGAGGCGGCCGCAGATAGGGGCCGGTCACGCCGCCGCTCTCGGCGAAGTGGGGCGTGGGGCGATAGGTGGCCGACGGGATCCCCGGCCGTCCGGGCGCCCCGAGCGGCGGTCGCACCACGGGCGGGTACGCGTAGTCGTAGCCGTACGCGAACCCGCCGCGGCTCGGATCGTCGCAGTCCACGCGGCGCTCGGCGCGGCACTGCTCGACCCAGCGGCGATTGGCCTCCGCCGCCGCGGCCTCCTGCTGCAACGCGGCCTGGCGCTGCGCCGCCGCCTCGCGCTCGAGGGTGTCGACCCGCTGGCGTAGCGCCGGATCCGCCGCCGGATCGCTGCGGACCGGCGCCGGGATCGTCGTGACCCGCCCCTTGCTCTCGTCCAGCGTGACGGCGCCTTTCCCTTTCGGCGGCGGCGTACTCGAGTAGTTGACGACTCCCTTCTCGTCCACCCACTTGTAGACCTGGGCGTGCGCGACCGTCACGGCCGCCAGGCCTGCGAAGAGGAGCGTGAAGCGCGTCGCGTTCATGGCCGAATTACGCACCATCCTACCGCGCGGATGACACCGCCCGGGATTCAGAGGATCCGCCGTCGGATTCCCGTCACCACGATCTCGGCGGCGATCACGACGCCGAGGATCGCCACCAGGATCATCGCGACGCGGTCCCACTGGAAGAGGTTGAGCGCGGTGTCGAGCGCCATGCCGACCCCGCCCGCGCCCACCAGGCCGAGGACCGCGGACTCGCGCACGTTGATGTCCCAGCGGAACAGCACGATCGCCCAGAACGCCGGCTTCACCTGCGGCCAGTAGCCCTTGATCGCCACCGACAGCCACGGCGCCCCGGTCGCCTGCAGCGCCTCGATCGTGCCCCGGTTCGACTCCTCGAGCGCCTCCGAGAGGAGCTTGCCGGTGAACCCGATCGAGTGGAACGCGATCGCCATCGTCCCGGCGAGCGCGCCCGGCCCGAACACCGCGACGAAGAAGAGCGCCCAGATGAGCGTGTTGACCGAGCGCGCGGAGACGAGGATGAGCTTGGCGAAGTAGTTGAGCCCGGCGTGCGGCGTCACGTTGCGCGCCGCGAGAAAGGCCACCGGCACGGCCATCAGCACCGCGGCGACCGTGCCGAGGGTGGCGATGTGCAGCGACTCGAGGAGCGGCGCCTGCACGCCCTCCGGGTAGAAGCCCCACGCGATCGGCCACATCCGCCGCAGCATGTCGCCGATCTGCTCCGGCGCGTCGGCGATGAACTCCGGGATCACTTCCACCGTCTGGATCGAGGCGACGATCGCCGCGACCACGCCGAGGTAGACCACGAAGCGCGCGAGCCGCTCGCCCGGCGTGAACCGCTGCCACTCGCGCGCGATCGCGAGCCCCGGCGCGCCGCTCATACCCGGAAGATCCGCTTGATGCGCATGGTCAGCACTTCGCCGAGCATGATGAGCGCGATGATCGTGAGCACGATCGCGCACACGAAGTCGTAGTCGAAGCGCTGGAACGCGGCGAACAGCGTGCCGCCGATGCCGCCCGCGCCGACGATGCCGACCATGGTGGAGTTGCGCAGGTTGGCGTCGGTCTCGTAGGCGACGAAGCCGACGAAGCGCCCGAACACCTGCGGCACCACCGCGAACATCACCACCGACATGAACGGCGCGCCCGACGCGCGCACCGCCTCCACCTGCTTGAGCGAGATCTCCTCGATCGCCTCGGTCATGAGCTTGCCGAGGAAGCCCACCGAGGCGACGGTGAGCGCGAGGATGCCGGCGAGCGCGCCGAACCCGACCGCCTTCACGAACAGGATCGCCACGATCACCGGGTGGAACGACCGGCAGAAGATCATCACCAGGCGCGCCGGCCAGGTGAGCCACGCCGGCATCAGGTTGCGCGCGGCCATCAGCGAGAGCGGGAGCGACAGCGCGACCCCGAGCGCCGAGGCGACCACCGCGATCTGGAGGCTCTCGACCATGCCCTTGAGCAGCAGCGCCCAGCGGTGGAAATCGGGCGGGAAGAGCCGCGAGACGAACTTCGCGCCGTGCTCCAGGCCGGCGGCGAAGCGCGCCGGCGTGAACTCCAGCTGCGCGGCGGCGTAGACGAAGTAGACGGCGAAGGCGAGCCACGCCGCGCGCGCCCACCAGTTGGGCGGGAAGGCGAGCCGCGCCGCGGCCGCGGTCTCGCGGGGCAGGGAAAGGGGTCCCCCGCGCGTCACTCCAGCCAGTCCTCGCCGCCGTAGATCGTCTTCAGGATCGTCTCGTCGAGCCGCTCCGGCGGGCCGTCGTAGACCACGCGGCCGCCGGTCATGCCGACGATGCGCCCGGCGAAGCGGCGCGCGAGCTCGACGTTGTGGATGTTGACGATCACCGGGAAGCCGTGCGTCTCCGACAGCGCCTGCATGAGCGCCATGATCTCGACCGAGGTCTTCGGGTCGAGCGAGGAGGTCGGCTCGTCGGCGAGCAGCAGACGCGGCTGCTGCATCACCGCGCGCGCGATGCCGACGCGCTGGCGCTGCCCGCCCGAGAGGCTGTCGGCGCGCGCCTGCGCGAAGGCGCCGAGCCCGACGGTGTCGAGCAGCTCGAACGCGCGCGCGACGTCGCGCGCCGGGAAGCGCCGCAGCCACGCCTTTGCGGGGGACACGTACCCGAGCCGGCCGCAGAGCACGTTCTCCATCACCGTCAGGCGCTCCACCAGGTTGTACTCCTGGAACACCATGCCGATGTGCCGCCGCGCCGCGCGCAGCTCGCGCTTGCCGAGCCGCGCGAGGTCGCGGCCCTCGAAGACGATCTCGCCCGCGGTGGGTTCGACCAGGCGATTGATGCAGCGGATGAGCGTCGACTTGCCGGTGCCCGAGGGGCCGATCACCGCGGTCATGCCGCGCGGCGCGAAGTCGAGCGTGATCCCGGCGAGCACCTGCCTGCCGGGGACGTACTCCTTGACGAGCCCGCGGACCGACAGCGCCGCGGTCGCGGCGGCGTCCGGCCGCGACGCCTCGACCGCCGCGGCCGGGAGCGAGCTCACTTCTTGGCTGCCGCCTTCTTGGCCGCGGCCTCGGCTTCGCGCTTCTGCAGGTTGTCGAACGCGGCCTTGTTGAACTTCTCGCCGCTGCCCTCGGCCACCTGGCGCACGATCGCCCAGTGCTCCTTGTAGGTGATCGGGAAGAAGCGGTCGGCGCCGCCGAACGCCTTCTGCATCTCGGGCGGGAAGCGGTAGTCGTAGAAGCACTTCAGCATCGTGTCGCGCAGCTTCGGCTCGAGATCGTGCGCGTAGGCGAACGAGGACGTGGGGAAGGTCTGGCTGCGGTAGATGACGCGGAAGTCGTCGGCCTTCACCTGTCCGCGGTCGACCATGCGCTTGAAGACGTCGCTCGCGACCGGCCCGCCGTCGTAGTCGCCGGAGAGCACGCCCATCACCGTCTGGTCGTGCTTGCCCGAGTACAGCACCTTGTAGTCCTGGTCGGGCACCAGGCCTTCCTTCGCGAACAGCACCCGCGGGGCGAGGTTGCCCGAGTTCGACGACGGCTGGACGTGCGCGACCTTCTTGCCCTTGAGGTCGCCGAGCTTCTGGTAGGGGCTGTCCTTCCGCACCAGGAAGATGAGCTGGTAGCCCTGCCACTCGCTCGCGTTGCCCTTCACCGCGAACGGCACCGCGCCGGCGAGGTTGACCGCGTAGTTGGTCGGGCCGGTGGAGAAGCCGCCGACGTGCAGCCGCCCGGAACGCATCGCCTCGATCTCGGCGGCGTTCGACTGCACCTGGTAGAACACCACGCGCTTGCCGGTGCACTTGGAGAGGTGGTCGGTGAACGGCTTGAAGATGTTCTCGTAGACGGCCGGGTCCTCGACCGGGGTGTAGGTGAACACCAGCGTCGAGGGATTCTTGAACTTCGCCTGGTCCTTCGGCGGGTCGGCGACCAGGTCGGCGTTGTCGTCGCAGTAGAGCGCGTCGAGCTCGCCCCGGTTCTTGCAGCTGTCCTGGGCCTGGGCGGCGAGCGGGACGAACGAGGCGAGGGCGATTGCGATGAGCGCGTACCGGCGCATGAGTCTCCTCCCGGGGAAATCGCAGGGTGCGGAGTGTAGCGCAGCCGCTCCGGGGCGGGGCCGCCGGGCGGATCAGCGGGCGTAATGCCGGGGAGCGCCGGGGGGCGCGTGCTACCATCGCCGCCACTCTCGCAGCCTTGCTGTCGCTCCGGTGAACGTCGTCATCCTGGCGGCCGGTCAGGGCAAGCGGATGCGCTCCGACCTGCCGAAGGTCCTCCATCCGCTCGCCGGCCGCCCGCTCCTCGCCCACGTCCTCGCCACCGCCCGGGCGCTCGCGCCCGGGCGGATCTGCGTCGTGTACGGGCACGGCGGCGAGCGCGTGCGCGCGGCGCTTCCCGGCGAGGCGGTCGCCTGGGTGCGGCAGGAGCCGCAGCTCGGCACCGGGCACGCGCTCGCCCAGGCGCTCCCCCAGCTCGGCGCCGGCGCGCAGACGCTCGTGCTGTACGGCGACGTCCCGCTGACGCGCGCCGCGACCCTCGCGCAGCTGCGCGCGGCGGCGGGGGAGGGCGTGGCGGTGCTCACCGTCGAGCTGCCCGATCCCGCCGGCTACGGGCGCATCGTGCGCGCGGGCGGCGCGGTGGCGCGGATCGTCGAGGAGAGGGACGCGACCGCGGCCGAGCGCGCGATCCGCGAGGTGAACACCGGGATCATGGTGCTGCCCACCGCGCGGCTCGCCGGCTGGCTCGCGCGGCTGCGCGACGACAACGCGCAGCGCGAGTACTACCTCACCGACGTGATCGGGCTCGCGGTCGCGGACGGCGTCGGCGTGACCGCGGTGCAGCCCGGATCGGTCGCCGAGACCCTGGGCGTCAACTCGAAGGCGCAGCTCGCGGAGCTCGAGCGCGTCTACCAGCGCGCGGTCGCGGCCGACCTCATGCAGGCGGGCGTGTCGCTCGCCGACCCGGCGCGCATCGACGTGCGCGGGCGGCTCGAGTGCGGCCGCGACGTGGCGATCGACGTGAACTGCGTGTTCGAGGGCGAGGTCGTGCTCGGCGACCGCGTCGCGGTCGCGGCCAACTGCGTGCTGCGCAACGCGCGCGTCGCGGCGGACACGCGCCTCGAGCCGTTCTGCCACGTCGAGGACGCGGACATCGGCGCCGGCTGCCGCGTCGGCCCCTACGCGCGCCTGCGGCCGGGAACGAAGCTCGCCGAGGAGGTGCACGTGGGCAACTTCGTGGAGGTGAAGGCGAGCACCTTCGGCGCGCGCTCCAAGGCGAACCACCTCGCGTACGTCGGCGACAGCGCGGTCGGCCGCGACGTCAACGTCGGGGCGGGCACCATCACCTGCAACTACGACGGCGCCGCCAAGCACCGCACCGTGATCGAGGACGAGGTGTTCATCGGCTCGGACACCCAGCTGGTCGCGCCGGTCACGGTCGGGCGCGGCGCCACCATCGCCGCGGGCACGACGGTGTGGAAGGACGTCCCGCCCGGCGCGCTCGCGCTGAACGAGAAGACGCAGGTGGCGCGCGGCGGCTACCAGCGCCCCAGGAAGAAGAAGTAGCCATGTGCGGCATCGTCGGCGCGATCGCCGGTCGCAACGTCGTCCCGATCCTGGTCGAGGGGCTGAAGCGGCTCGAGTACCGCGGCTACGACTCCGCCGGCATCGCGGTGCTGGACGGGGGCATCAGGCGCGTGCGGCGCGTCGGGCGCGTGGCGGAGATGGAGGCGGCCGCGCAGGCGGACGGGCTGAAGGGCGGGCTGGGGATCGGGCACACGCGCTGGGCCACCCACGGCGGCGTGACCGAGCCGAACGCGCACCCGCACGTCTCGCGCGGCGAGATCGCGGTGGTGCACAACGGCATCATCGAGAACCACGACGAGCAGCGCGCGCGCCTCGAGGCGCTCGGCTACGCGTTCGAGTCGCAGACCGACACCGAGGTGATCGCGCACCTTCTCCACCACTACTACGGCGCGACGGGGAGCCTGCTCGCGGCGACGCAGCGGGCGGTGCACGATCTCGTCGGCGCCTACGCGATCGCGGTCGTGTCGCTCGAGACACCCGAAGTCATGACCTGCGCGCGCGTCGGCTGCCCGCTCCTCGTCGGCCTGGGCGAGGGCGAGAATTTCGTCGCCTCCGACGTCTCGGCGGTGCTCTCCTCGACGCGCCGCGTGATCTACCTGGACGAGGGCGACGTCGCGGAGATCGCGCGCGGCGGCGTGCGCATCTTCGACCGCGACGGGAAGGCGGCCGAGCGCAAGGTGCACGTCTCGGACGTCTCGCTCGCCTCGCTCGAGCTCGGCCCCTACAGCCACTTCATGCAGAAGGAGATCCACGAGCAGCCCAAGGCGCTCGCCGACTCGCTCGAGCCGATCCTCGGCGACGGGGTGACGCCGCTCCTCTTCGGGCCGGACGCGGAGCGCGTCCTGCGCGACGTGGACGGCGTGCAGATCCTCGCCTGCGGCACGAGCTTCTACGCCGGGTCGGTCGCGCGCTACTGGCTGGAGTCGATCGCGAAGCTGCCGACCGCGGTCGAGATCGCGAGCGAGTACCGCTACCGCGACGTGGTCGCCAACCCGAAGCACCTCGTCGTCACCATCTCGCAGTCGGGCGAGACGCTCGACACCATGGAGGCGCTCAAGCGCGCGCAGGAGCTCGGGCACGAGCGCACGCTCGCGATCTGCAACGTGCGCGAGAGCGCGATCCCGCGCGCCTCCCGGCTCGTGTTCTACACCCGCGCCGGCGCCGAGATCGGCGTCGCCTCGACCAAGGCGTTCACGACCCAGCTCGCCGCCCTCTTCACCTTGACGCTCGTGCTCGCGAAGCTCAGGGGACGGCTCGCTCCCGGCGAGGAGGCCGCGCACATCGACGCGCTGCGCCGCCTGCCCGGCAACGTGCAGCACGCGCTCAACCTCGAGCCCCAGATCCGCGCGTGGTCGGAGCGCTTCGCGCAGAAGCCCGACGCGCTCTTCCTCGGCCGCGGCATCCACTACCCGATCGCGCTCGAAGGCGCGCTGAAGCTCAAGGAGATCTCGTACATCCACGCCGAGGCCTACCCGGCGGGCGAGCTCAAGCACGGCCCGCTCGCGCTGGTGGACGAGAACATGCCGGTGGTGGTGATCGCCCCGAACGACGCGCTGCTCGAGAAGGTGAAGTCGAACATGCAGGAAGTGCGCGCGCGCAAGGGCGAGCTGTACGTGTTCACCGACGCCGACAGCCACTTCACCGCGAGCGCGGGCGTGCACGTGATCCGCACCCCGCGCCACGTCGGGGTGCTCTCGCCGATCGTGCACGCGGTCCCGGTGCAGCTCCTCGCCTACAACGCCGCGCTCGCGCGCGGGACCGACGTGGACAAGCCGCGCAACCTGGCGAAGTCGGTCACCGTCGAGTAGGGCAAGACCCCGGCGCGGGGAAAGACCCTACTGCGGCCGTTTCTTGACTGACATCAACGCCCTCGGGCGGCGCGCCGCCTAGCCTCGCTGCGATGGCGGCGAGCGAGAGGTTCGCGCAATGGCCGAATACCAGGGCTGCGAGATCCCCGAGGATCTCTGGTACGACCTCGACTACTGCTGGGTGAAGCCGCTCGGCGCGGGCGTGTTCCGCGTCGGGCTCACCGATCCGTCGCAGACGATGGCCGGCCGGCTCCAGTACGTCACGTTCCGCAAGCCGGGCACGCACCGCGCGCGCCGCAAGCCGGTGGCGCGGCTGGAATCGGGCAAGTGGGCCGGCGGCGTGCCGGCGCCCTTCGACGGGACGATCGTCGCCTGCAACGACCGGCTCCTCGAGACGCCGCACCTCGTGAACATCGCGCCGTACGGCGAGGCGTGGATCGTCGACCTGCGCGCCGACGACCCGGAGCGCGCGCTCGAGGGCCTCGTCACCGGCCCCGCCGCGGTGGAGGGGCTGCGCGCGTGGATCGACCGCTACGGGGTGGTGTGCATGCGGTGCGCGGAGTGAGGCCGCGATGAGAGTGGAGCTGCTCGTGTCCCACTGGTGCCCGACTTGCCCCGCCGCGGAGGCCGTGTGGCGCCAGGTCGCGGCCGAACGCGCGATCGACTTCGCCCTGGTGGACGTCTCGAAGCCCGAGGGGCGGGAGATCGTCACCCGGCTCAACGTCCGCTCGATCCCCGCCTCGGTCATCGACGGCGTGCTGCAGGCCGTGGGCGTGCCCTCGGTCGAGGCGGCGCGGGGACTCGTCGCCGCGGCACCGCCGCGCGGCGCCGCCGCCGCGCCCGCC
>JAGVSZ010000362.1 GCA_019137045.1 Betaproteobacteria bacterium | reverse complement strand
CTTGAAGCCGAGCTTCCGGATTTGGTTGACCGCGGCGAAGGAGGCGTCGCGCTTCGGGTTGGCATACACGTACGTGAACATCACCCCGAGCCGGCGCGCAGGGTTCACGAAGTCGCAGGTGCCGAGCCCGGTGTCGACCAGCACCAGCCCGCTGGCCGGTGTCTCGATCAGCAGGCAATGGCACGCGAGCTGGCGGCCGTGGATCGACAGGCGCTGGATGCAGGCGCAGTTCAGGTGGTGGACCCGGTAGCCCGACGGGGCCGCTTCGGCTGGGGTGGTCATTGCTGTCCTCCGTTAAAAAGGAATGAACGTTCCTTATGCTAGCGGCCCGCTGGACGGCTTGTCAAGGAATATCTATTCCCTTTTCTGGTACGCTCGGCGCATGCCCAAGATCTCCGACGAGCAGTGGCAGCAGCGGCGCGCGCAGATCCTCGAGGCCGCGTGGCGCTGTTTCCACCGCAAAGGGGTGCAGTCGACCACGATGGAGGAGATCATCGCCGAGTCGCGGATGGCCGCGAGCGCGATGTACCGCTACTTCGGCGGCAAGGACGACATCATCCTCAGCGCGATCTCGGCATCGCTCGGCGGGCTGGCGATGCGGCTCGCGCCGCTGCTCCAGGGCGAGGTCGCGGCGACGCCGGCGGAGCTGGTCGCCAAGCTGCTGGTGACAGTCGAGCAGTTCAGCGCGCGCGACGGGTACAACCTCCTCCCCATCGCGATCCACGGCTGGAGCGAGGCGCAGCGCGACGAGCGCGTTCGCGAGCTCCTGCGCGGCTTCTACCTGCAGTTCCGTTCCCATCTTGCGGCGCGCGTTGCCGAATGGCAGCGGCTGGGTATCGTAGGCGGCCAGGCGTCACCGCTGGAAGTCGCGCAGGCGCTGCAGTCGATGATTCTCGGCTTTATCGTGCAGGCGACGATCATGCGCGACGTCGCGGTCGCCGGCCAGGCGCGCGGCCTCGGCGCGATGATGGGCGCGGCCTTCGACGGCTCCCGCATCGCCGGGCTGGCGCCGCCGGTCGCGGCTGAGGCGGCGGGCCCGGCCGGCCCGAAGCGCTCGCGGACGAAGCGCGCGCGCCGGGGCGGTTGAGGCGCGCGGGACGACGCACGCGGCTCCCTCCGATCAACCGGAGTGCGGCGATGTCCATGACGCCCGACCGACCAAGCTGACCTGCCGCCGCAGTGTGACGCGCTGGGAACCCTGACCGCGCCAGCCGTCGAGCCGGTCGGCTCGAGCGCCTCATTCGGTGCCGCCCGGGCCTCCCGGTATCACTAGGACTACTCGACCCGGCCCCCGCCTTTGCTCCAGGGACTTGTGCGCCTCGGCGATTGCCGATAACGGGAAGCGGTGGGCGATCTCGAAGCCCGGCCACCCGCCGACCAGCGCGGCGTTCAAGTCGCGGGCGGCGGCGGCCTTCGCCGCGGCTGGAAAGTCGTCGCTGCCAAGGAAGTGCACGCGAACGTTCTTGAAGAGCAGTTCCCAGAACGGTATCGGCGGCCGCGGCTTCCCGGTCGCATAGGCGGCGAGCGAGCCGCCGAGCACGAGGAGCTCGGTATCGACCGCCACGTTCGCGTCGAACGCAACCTCCACGATGTGTGCCACCCCCTCGGGGGCAAGCGCGCGGATCCGGCTCACGATCTCGTTGGCAGGGGCGCCGTCCGTCCGGACGACCGCGTGGGCGCCGGCCCGCAACGCGACGCCCTCGTCGTCGCCCGAGCGCACGGTGGCGAGAACGCGGGCCCCCGCCCGGCGGGCCAGTTGAACGGCGCATGCGCCGACGGCACCGGCCCCGCCTTGCACCAGCACCACGCGGCCTTCGACCGGCCCCGCAGCGTGAACGCAGCGGTGCGCGGTGATGCCGGGTATGCCGAGGCAGGCCCCCTGCTCGAACGGTACCTCGTCGGGCAGCGGCACGGCCTGTGCGGAGGGGACGGCGACATACTCGGCGGCCGTGCCGAACGGCCGGTAGCTCTGGGCGCCGTAGCACCACACCCGCTCGCCGACCCGCGACGCCGGCACGCCGTCCCCCACCCGGTCGACGATTCCGGCCCCGTCGCTGTGGGGGATCACGCGGGGGTACGGCATTCCATACCCGAAAGCGTTCCGGCGCTTTTGCAGATCGCCAGGGTTGATGCCGGACGCCGCGACGCGGATGCGAACCTCGTCCGGGCCGGGCTCGGGGTCGGGCATCTCCCCGACCACCAGAACGTCATCGGCGGAGCCCTGCTTCTCGTACCAAGCCGCTCTCATCGCTGCGGGAGCGGACGTAGCCCGCCGCGGCAGGTCGGGTGCGCGTGGCGGCCGGGCGTCGTGCTCGCTTTCACGCGGAACCAGCGTCCAGGAACTGCCGGACTAGGGGATTGATGAGGTCGGGGCGGGTCAGCGGCGCCATGTGACCGCCTTCGGGAAGGGTGTGGAAGGTCCAGTGCGGGCACGCCTGGGCGAAGATTGCCACGATCTCGCGGATGGGAAGCCGGGTCGCCGGGTCGCTGACGACCAGCGTCCGGGCCGTCAGATTCGCCCACTCCTCCACGGGCGATTCCTCGCCCATGACGGCATCCCACTCGTGGAAGTTGGGCGGCAGGGATTCGGCGAAGGCGGCCCGGCGCTTCTCGGTCATGGTGCTCCAGGAGCCATCGCCCAGCCAATAGTCGGCAAAGCGCTCCGCGACCTTCGACCAATCACCCAGGGAACCGAAGCACTTGACGTGATCGCGCAAGCTGCGCGCTTCCAGATACGCCTGCGTGCGGCCGTTCTGCTTGAGCAGATGGAAGGGGTTCGGTTCGAGCAGGATCAGACTTCCGACCCGCGGGCCGAGAAGCGTCGCGGCCTTCAGCGCGACCGCCCCGCCAAAGGAGTGACCGACGACGTGGAGCGGCGCGCCGAGCCCGCCGCACACGGCGCGAACGAGCTGGGCCTGCGCATACAGGGATTGCGGCGAGGTCCCGGGCCAGGGCGTCGTCTCCCCGTAGCCGAAGAGATTGATGGCCAGGACGCGGTAACGGTCTCGCAGCGCCTCGGTGAGCGCGCGCCACTGCCGATTGGCGCTCACCGAGCTGTGAATCAGGACGACCGGCTGGCCGTGCCCCTCATCGGTGTGATCGATCTTGACGCTGCCCTGCGACAGAACCGGCATCGTTTCTCTCCCGCTGCGCTGCCGCCGCTACGATGCCCAACGTTGGAGTTCATCCGCGTGCCGCGACGGGCGCAGCTTGCTGTAGCACGTCAAGCGCGAACGTCCTCAGTTAAAGCTTCGTACAGCGCCCAAAACCGCGATGAGGCGTGGTGCTTCAAAGCGGGCGTGTCTTGCCTGCCTTGTATTCGGCCACCGCCTCGGCGGCCATGCCATCGAGCTTTCCAGTCTTGGATTCCTGCTCGATCTGTTGATCCCAGGCGCGAGCATCAAACTCAGCGCACCACGCGCGAGACTTCCTCAGTTCCTCTGGCGTGAGTCTCGTGATTCGCTCCGCGAGCTTCTTGAGTTCGCTCATGGCCTCAGCCTGCATATCCGTCTTTGAATTCTACGCGGGAGGAAGAGCCCGGCGAGCGCGTAGACGGCCAGCACCGCGCCGTCCGTCCGCCGCGGCCGGTCGTCGCGCGGCCGGCGCTCAGTCGCGATCCGGCGCACCGAGGGGAAAGTAGCGGCGGTAGGGCCGCGCCTCGTCCACCGCGCGCGCGACGGACGGCCGGGCCAGCAGGCGGGCCCGATAGGCGCGCAGGTTGGCGCGCGCGGTCGGAATCGCGTGCGCCCAGTCGGCGAAGAAGAGCGCCGGCGCGGCCGCGCAATCGGCCATGGTGAAGCCCTCGCCGGCGGCCCAGGTGCGGGCGGCGAGGCGCTCGTCGAGCCACGCGTAGATCCGGTCGAGGAGGCCGCGCGCCTCCGCGACGCCGTGGGCATCGCGGGCGGGTTCCGGGCGGAGCGGGTCCAGGACGATCTTCTGCATCGGGGTCATGACGTAGTTGTCGAACACGCGATCGAGCATCCGGACCTCGACGCCGCCGTCGCCGTCCGGGACGAGGCGGACGGGGCCGGGGTGGTGGCGCTGGAGATGCTCGATGATCGTGGTCGCTTCCAGAATCGTGCGTCCCCGATCCACCAGCACGGGAAAGCGCTTGAGCGGCCAGAGCGACGCGAGCTCGGCGTTCGCCGCGGCGTCTTCTAGGTTGCGATACTCGAACGGCGTGGCGTTCTCGTACAGCGCGATCAGCGCCTTCTGGCAGTAGGAGGAGAAGGGGTGGGCGTAGAGCTGCATCGTCTCCGCATCCTGTGAAGTTCGCCGCCTAGTCCCGCAGCTCGCGCCCGGTCAGCTTCAGGAACACGTCCTCGAGGTTCGCCGGGCGGTGCAGGTAGCGCAGCCCCGCCTGCCGCTCGAGGTGCGCGAGCAGCGGCGCGGCGTCGCGCACGTAGCAGAACGCCGTGTCGCCCGCGCGCTCGACGCGCGCCGCGAGCGCGCGCGCCTCGCTCTCGCTCCAGCCTTCCAGCCCGTCGCCGTGCACTTCCACCACGAACGGCTCGATCTGCGCCGCGATCAGCTCGCGCGGGCTGCCCTCGGCGATGAAGCGCCCGTGGTCCATGACGACCAGGCGCGTGCACAGGCGCTCGGCTTCCTCCATGAAGTGCGAGGTGAGCAGGATCGTCTTGCCGCGCGCGAGCAGCTGCTTCAGCCGGTCCCACATGACGTGCCGCGCCTGCGGGTCGAGCCCGGTGGTCGGCTCGTCGAGCACGAGGAAGTCGGGGTCGTTCACGAGCGCGCGCGCGAGCGTCAGCCGCCGCCGCATCCCGCCCGACAGGGTCTGGATGCGCGACCCGGCGCGGCTCGTCAGGCCGGCGAACTCGAGCAGCTCCGGCACGCGCGCGCGGATCGCGTCGTCGGCGAGCCCGAAGTAGCGGCCGTACACGACCAGGTTCTCGGTCACGGTGAAGTCGGGGTCGAGGTTGTCGAACTGCGGCACCACGCCCACCGTCCGCCGCGCGCGGCGCGCCTGGCGCGGCACCGGCTCGCCCATCAGCTCGATCGTGCCGCCGTCCGGATCGACGAGCCCGAGCGCGAGCCGCAGGGTGGTGGTCTTGCCCGCGCCGTTGGGGCCGAGCAGGCCGAAGCACTCGCCGCGCCGGATCTCGAACGAGACCCCGGCCACGACCTCCGCGCCGCCGTAGCGCTTGCGCAGGCCCGCGACGCGCAGGACCGCGCCGCTCACGTGCGCCACTGGCCCTGCACGATCCGCCGCAGCAGGTGCAGGCGGCGGTGGAAGAAGTGGTCCGCGCCGGGCACGAGCACGATCGGCAGCTCCTGCGGCCGCGCCCAGTCGAGGACGTTGGCGAGCGGCGCGGTCTCGTCGCGCTCGCCGTGGATCAGGATCGTGTCCGCGGGCACGTTGCCGGGCGTGTAGGTGCGCCCGCCCGTCACCATGCCGTACGGCATGCCCACCAGCACCAGGCGCTCGAGCGCCACGCGCGCGGCCACGCGCGTCACCACGTACGCGCCGAACGAGAAGCCCGCCGCGGCGACGGGCAGGGGCCCGAACCGCCCCCGCGCCCACTCGATCACCGCGACGAGGTCGTCGGTCTCGCCCTCGCCGTGGTCGTGCTCGCCCTCGCTCGCGCCGACGCCGCGGAAGTTCGGCCGCACGGCGACGTACCCGAGCTCCGCGAACACGCGCGCGAGCGTCTGCGCGACCTTGTTGTCGAGCGTGCCGCCGAAGAGCGGGTGCGGGTGCGCGACGAGCCCGATCCCGCGCGCGCGCTCGTCGGCGCCGCCGCCCGGAACCGGCGCGGGAGGGTCGACGACGATCTCGATCTTTCCGGCGGGGCCCGGGACGGCGAGCCGCTCCGGCGGCCGCCGCGCGGTCATAGGCGCAGCCGCTCGACGATGCGACCGTGCTTGAGGTGCTCCTCGACGATCTCGTCGATGTCCGCCTTGTCGACGTACGTGTACCAGACCTCCTCGGGGTACACGACGATCACCGGCCCCTCGTCGCAGCGGTCGAGGCAGCCGGCCTTGTTGACGCGCACCTTCCCCTTCCCCGCGAGGCCGAGCGCCTTGACGCGGCTCTTCGCGTAGTCGCGCATCTCGTCCGCCGCGTGGTCCTGGCAGCAGCGCTCGCCCGGCGCGCGCCGGTTGCAGCAGAAGAACACGTGGTGCTTGTAGTAGCTCATCGAGAGGAAAGGGTCCTGGCGTCCGCCGAATTATAGGAGCCGGTGAGGTTGCGCGGCACCTGCCGTGTCACCATCCCTCGGGCATCAGGACCGGGATGACGGCGCGACCCCGTCGTCGGTAGATGCGGAAGTCGCCGTCCAGCGTGAGCACGAGCGCGTTGGGAGCGGTCTCCGACAGGCGGACCAGGCACGCGTCGGCGAGCGACATGGGAACGTTCCTGTAGCGGCGCATGAGTTGCAGCACCGCAGGCGCTTCCTCGCCGAGCACGGGCGCCAGCGAAAACACCCCGTTGGCCGCAAGGGCAGGGACCGTCGTCGGGTCGGCGCCCGCGTACTCGAGGAGGAACGCGGCCTCGGCGAGAACGGCCTCGCAGGTGAGGAGCGGAGGGCGCAGTCGCTCGAACTGCGCCCGCGCCCAGCGATGATGGGCGTCCGCCCGGTTGATCCAGGCGACGATCGGACCGGCGTCAACGAGGACGGTTGGACCGGCCGGCACGGCGCCGCGTCAGCGCGCGCTTGAGGTACGACGGATTCACCGAGAGGTCGCGCGGTCCCGCCACGCTGCCGACGAGATCGCCGGCGAGATCGGCACAGGTGAGTTCGCGTCCGACGCCCCGCGAGCGGGCGAGCGCGCGCTCGAGCGACTCGCGGATGATCGTCGACTGCCTCACCTGGCGCCGTCTCGCTTCCTGCGCCAGGCGCGCGCGCAGAGCGGCAGGCAGCTTGAAGGACATCGTTTCCACGTCCCTAGGGTAATACCAAGTGTGCGCGAACGCAATACGCAGCGCCTCTTCCGATGCGCAATGCACGCACCGTTCCGACCGGTGCCGCGCGTGCTAGGCTGGATACATGGAAGCCGCGTCGATCCTGCTCCTCTCCGGCGGCGTCGAGAGCGCGACGCTGCTCGCGCAGCTCGCGGTCGCGGGCGAGCCGGTGCAGGCGCTCTTCATCGACTACGGCCAGCGCGGCGCGAGCGAGGAGCGCCGCGCGGCCGAGACTCACTGCGAGCGCCTCGGCGTCGAGCTCGTGCCGCTCGATCTCGGTCGCGTGGGCGCCACGTTCCGCCGCGGCCAGGACCGCAAGGCGCACGTGCCGCTGCCGCACCGCAACCTGGTCGCGCTCTCGCTCGGGCTGTCCTACGCGGCCAACCTCGGCGCGAAGCGGCTCTACCTCGCGGCGAACCGGGAGGACACGACCGAGTACCCGTCGTCCTCGCACGCGTTCCTCGCGCAGTTCCGGCTGATCTGCGGGCTGCTCGGCGACGTCGAGCTGCGCACGCCCTACCTCGACTTCTCCAAGGCGGACGTGATCCGCCGCGGCATCGAGCTCGGCGTCGACTACGACACCACCTATTCCTGCCTGCTCGGCTACCCGGTGCACTGCGGCCGCTGCCCGCAGTGCCTGAAACGCCGCGACGCCTTCCGCGCCGCCGGGCTCGAGGAGCCGGCGGGGTTCTACCGTGCCTGATCCCGCGCGCCGCGAGGCTCGACTGCCTATGCGAAGACGGGCGCGACGGCGTCCAGCCAGCGGCACGGTCGCCTCGCTACCGGCAGCTTGAAGGCCTGCGGGCGCTCGGCCAGAATTGCTCCGTGTAGCCTCTGTGCCGTGATGGTTGAGCAGGTGTCTCGACCTTTGGCGAGAGCCACCGTTCGCACTCTTACATTGCGGGGCAGGATGTATATGGCACGCCGTCGAAACCCAACCACCGATCACAATCGGCCCGCCCGCCCCCCGTCCGCAGCCGGTGCCGAGGCCGCGAATTCCGTTGAGGCGAATGACAAAGTTACAGCACAGATCCTGAACCTAATCCAGGAACGGAAACTGGCCCCCGGCGATCGGTGGCCGTCCGAGCGCGAGCTCGCGCAACGGCTCAAGATCAGCAGGCCCGCGCTGCGCGAATCTCTCGCGGCGCTCGAGGCGATGCGGGTGATCGCCCGTCGCCCGAACTCGGGGATCTACCTCGCGCACCGGGATTCGCCTCCGAGCTTCGAGAGCATCGTTCTGCGCAGCGACCTTGGCCTGCCGCTAGAGGCGGAGACCATCGTCCAATCGATGGAAGTACGCAACATGCTGGAGCTTCAGGCGGTCGACTTGGCGTGCAAGCGGCGCACTGCGGCCGATCTGTCGCACTTGGAGGCGGTCGTCCAGCGCACGGGTGTCCGCCTTCGGGAAGGCGCAAGCATCATCGATCTCGACGAGGCCTTCCATCTCGGCGTGGTGGCGGCGACGCACAATCCCGTCTTCGTCCAGATCGTCCATGCCTTCTATCGGCTCTCCAGGCTGCGGCGCAACGTCTATTTCTCCGACATGAGCCGCTGCCGCCGGTCGCATCGCGAGCATCAGGCGATCCTGCG
>JAGVSZ010000464.1 GCA_019137045.1 Betaproteobacteria bacterium | reverse complement strand
GACCCACGAGGAGGTCATCACCGACATCGCGCGGCGCGAGCTGCGCAGCTACCGGCAGCTCCCGGTGCATTTCTACCAGATCCAGACGAAGTTCCGCGACGAGATCCGCCCGCGCTTCGGCGTGATGCGCGGGCGCGAGTTCACGATGAAGGACGGCTACTCGTTTCACGCGAGCTACGAGGACCTCGTGCGCGAGTACCGTAACATGCACGATACCTACACGCGGATCTTCACGCGCATGGGACTCGCCTTCCGCGCCGTCGCCGCGGATACCGGCGCGATCGGCGGCACCGGGTCGCACGAGTTCCACGTGCTGGCCGAGTCCGGCGAGGACGCGATCGCCTATTGTCCCGCGTCGGACTACGCCGCGAACGTCGAGCTGGCGGAGGCGCTGCCTCCTGCGGGCGCGCGCGCAGCGCCGGGCGAGGCGCTGCGCAAGGTGCCCACTCCCGGCAAGACGCGCTGCGAGGACGTAGCCGCGCTGCTCGGCCTGCCGCTCGCGCGCACGGTGAAGGCGATCGCCGTGATGCACGACGAGGCGTTCTGCCTCCTGCTCGTGCGTGGCGATCACGACCTGAACGAGATCAAGGCGCAGAAGTTGCCGGGGCTCGACCCGTTCCGCTTTGCGACCGAGGCGGAGATCGTGCAGTACACGGGCTGCAAGCCAGGCTACATCGGGCCGGTCGGCGTGGCCCCGCCCGTCCGGGTGATCGCGGACCGGTCCGTGGCCACGATGTCGGACTTCGTCTGCGGCGCGAACGAGGAAGGCTTTCACCTGACCGGGGTGAACTTCGGGCGCGACCTGCCCGAGCCTGCGACCGTGGCCGACATCCGCAACGTCCGACGCGGCGACCCCAGCCCCGACGGCAAGGGCGCCCTCGAGATCGTGCGCGGGATCGAGGTCGGGCACATCTTCCAGCTGAGAACCCGCTACTCCACGCAGATGAAGGCGGGCTTCCTCGACGAGCAGGGCAAGGAGCGGCCCTTCGAGATGGGATGCTATGGAATCGGCATCACGCGCATCGTGGGCGCGGCCATCGAGCAGGGGCACGATGCGCGCGGAATCGTCTGGCCGGATCCGATCGCGCCGTTCCTGGTGGCGATCGTCCCGCTCGGTTACCGCCGCAGCGAAGCGGTGCGCAAGTGCGCCGACGAGCTGTACGCCCGGCTGCAGGCCGCGGGCGTGGACGTCCTGCTCGACGACCGGGACGAACGCCCCGGCGTGCTGCTCGCCGACGTCGAGCTGATCGGCATTCCCCACCGGGTGGTGATCGGCGAGCGCGGACTCAAGGACGGCACGGTCGAATACCAGCGGCGAACCGATGCCGCCCCGACGCCGGTGCCGCTGGCGCGCGCGGCCGAGCTGGTGCGCGAACGGCTGTGCGCAGACTCCTGAGGCTCCTCGCCGCGGCGGCCGCCGCCGCACCGCTCGCGGCGCTCGCCGGGGCGCAGCAGTACGAACCGCTGTCGACGAGCGTCAAGTCGGCGATGTCGCGCGCCGTCAGCGACAAGGGCGTTCCGCAGCTGCGCTTCAAGGATCCCGAGGACGGCTACCGCTGGCTGCTCGCGATGTCCGAGCGCCTGGCGAAGCGCGTGCCCGACGCCAAGTTCCGGGTTGAACTGCTGAAGACCGTGCACTACGAGGCGACGCGCGCGGGGCTCGACCCGCAGCTCGTCCTCGGCGTCATCTTCGTGGAGAGCGGCTTCAAGAAATATGCCGTGTCGAAGGCCGGCGCGCGCGGCCTGATGCAAGTGATGCCGTTCTGGGTCGGGCTCATCGGCGAGGGCGGGCACAACCTCTTCCATCTGCGCACCAACATCCGCTACGGTTGCGTGATCCTGCGCCATTACCTCGACATCGAGAAGGGCGACCTGTACCGCGCGCTCGGGCGCTACAACGGGAGCCTGGGCAGGCCCGAGTACCCGACGCTCGTGCTCGCGGCCTGGCGCGGCACGTTCAAGTACCCGGGACCGCTCGCGTAGCGCCGCGCGTCAGCGCGGAAAGCTCGCCGCGATCGTCGACTGGATCGCCTCGGCGGCCGCGCGCGGGTCGGGCGCGGCCCGGATCGGGCGCCCCACGACGATGTAGTCCGCGCCGTTGGCGAAGGCCTGCGCCACGTCGACCGTGCGCTTCTGATCGTCGGCCGGCCGGTTCTCGACCGGCCGAATGCCCGGCGTGACGACGAGGATGCGCTCGCCCAGCTCGCGCTTGAGCATCGGCGCCTCGAGCCCCGAGGAGATGACCCCGTCGCACCCCGCGGCGAGCGCACGGCGCGCGCGGGAGAGCACGAGTGCGCCGACCTCGCACTGGAAGCCGAGGTCGTCGAGGTCGCCGCGGTCGAGGCTGGTGAGAACGGTCACGGCGAGGATCTTCACCTCCCCTTTCTCCGCCCCCGCCGCCTCGAGTATCGCCTGGTTGCCGTGCACGGTGGCGAACGCGATGCCGCGGCCGCGCAGGCCGCGCACCGCGCCGCGCACCGTTTCCGGGACGTCGAAGAACTTCAGGTCGACGAACACCTGCTTGCCCTGCCCCCCGAGCCACTCGACCAGCTCGAAGTAACCGGGTCGCATGAACAGCTCGAGCCCGAGCTTGTAGAATGTGACGACGTCGCCGAGCGTCGCGACCAGCGCGCGTGCCTCGCCGGCGGAAGCCACGTCGAGCGCGACGATCAGGCGGTCGCGCGCCGGAATCGGCTTGCCGGAACGCAATTCGGCTGTTGCATCCATTCTGCGCACTCCTTCACGCCCGGCCGGTGCGGTTTCGCACTGCGCCGCCAACCGGGCTGCGCAGCGCGCAATATTCCACTACGCACCCGGCACGCTCTTTGCTGAAATCCGGAGCGACTCGCGAGCAGAGCACGAACCCCAGATGTTGTTGAATTTTATCGCGCCGGGGCGCAACGGCACCGACGAGGGCGATTTCTCCCCCGAGCGGATGCGCGCGTTCCTCAACGGCCTGCCGCCGAACGACCCGAAGCGGGCGGCGCGCGCGCTGATCGAGCGCCTCGTGGCGTTGAACAAGGCGAACCTGCCCGTGCGCCCGCGGCTGCGCGTGCTCGAGATGGTCCGCGACCACGTCGACTGGCTGCTGCCCCAGCTCGAAGTGCGGGTGGCGAAGGTCACGCCTCCGCTCTCCGCGACCCTGCGCGAGGCGGCTTATTGCATCGAGAAGGTGCTGAAGGAGCTGGCGGCGGGCTACGCCTCCCTCGTGCTCGCGGCGCCGCGCGCCTGGCTCTCGATCGGCTACAAGGGTCAGCTCCATGCGCCGCTCACGCGCGCCATGGACTTCCACGCTCGCCGCCTCGCGCTCAGCCAGAGGCTCTACGCGCGCAGCCCCGGCGCGGTGTGGGCGGAGATGCACCAGCTCTACCGGGTCGCGCGCGACTGGGGCATCTCCGAGCGCGAGGCGGAGTCGCCGCGCACCTCGCCGCTGCGCGTCTACCGCGAGGCGCTGCTGCTCGCCTTCGCGCAGCCGACCAAGCTGATGCACGGCGATTTCTCGCGCGTCCAATCCTACCTCGCCGCCCACGGCGAGCTCGCCGAGATCGCGACCGGCGCGCGCCCGGCGCAGGACGCCGCCTGCGTCTTCGCGATCGACCCGCGCCGCGACCGGCCCGGCGTCGCCTATTCGAAGCGCGCCGACGTCGGATTCGAAAACGGCGAGCTCGTCCTGCTCACCCGCCGCCTGGTGGAGCGCCTCGAGGGCCAGCTGAAGAGGCTGCGCGATGGGGTCGCGCCCGCCACGCTCGGGCTGCCCGAGGAGGCGCGCACGCCCGGGTACCGCGAGCTCATGCAGCGCCTCGTCGCGCACTGGCGCGGGGATCGCAAGCAGCGGCAGACCCGGATGCGCTTCCACCCGCGCATCGAGCTGTGGGTGGGTCTGCGCGAGATCTGGCGCGTGCTGCGCGCCGAGGCGCCCGCCGAGACGCCGCAGGCGGACATCACCACGCGCGAGCAGCCGGTGAAAGCGAGCGAGTGGATCATCGTGAACGAGAGCGCGCGCGGGTTCGCGCTCAAGTTCATGTCCGGCACGCTGCCGCCGATCGACGTCGGCGAGGTGGTCGCGGTCCGTTCGCGCGAGCACGGCACGCTCTTCGTCTGTTTCGTGCGCTGGATCCAGTCGAACACGCCCGAGCACTTCGAGCTCGGACTGCAGCAGATCGCCCCGCTCGTGGTGCCGGCCGTCTACAAGCCGAGCGAGCAGGCGCCGGTCGCGGCCGAGCCGGTGCTCTACTTCCCCGAGATGCCGGCGCAGAAGCGCGCCCCGGCGATCGTCACGCCGCCCAACCGGCTGCAGTCGAACGACGAGTTCAGCCTGCGCCATCGCCGCGGGCGCCTCGCGCTGCGCGCAGGCCGGGTGATCGAGAAGACCCAGAGCGTCGAGCTGATCGAAGTCCTCGCGCTGCAGGCCGCGTGACGCGCATCACGGCGCCGGCCTGACGCGTCTGACGCGCGGGCGTCATGTGGCCCGCTCGCGCGGCCCCACCCCGGCACGATCGCGGCTCGCAACGCAGCAAACGGTGCGCGCGGCCGCCACGGTCCGTGCGGAAACGCACGGCGCGCGGGCGCGAATCGGCTAGACTCGCGCCCGCCCGCCCGGCGGCGGCTATTCCGATGTCATAGGCGGGCGGATTTCACGCCGCACGGCGCCGGCGGCAGGGCGCGTGGCACGGGCCTTGCGACCGACCCGGGGCAAGGTCCGGGCAAGACGACCGTCGACCTGAAGATCTACAACACGGAACAGGAGTCGGACATGCCACTGCACTTGAGCCTGCCGCAGGCGCCGGAGGGCGAGCTGCCGCGGTCCGAGCTGTCCCCGGAGCAGGTTCCGGGGTGGCTCGCGTCGCTGCCGAATGACGATCCGCTGCGCGCCGGGCGGATGGTGCTCGATCAGCTCGCACCGTTCAACCGCACGCGCGTCCGCATCACGCTGCGCCAGGACGTCACCGAGGGCGTGCTCGGCTACATCGAGCTGCTCGTCCCGCGGCTCGGCGTCGCGCTCCAGTCCGGGACCCTGCCGTTGTCGATGGCGAGCCGCAACGCCGCGGCGCTCGCCGAGGACCTCCTGACCGAGCTCGCCTACTCCTACAAGCTGCTGCTCGTCGAGCAGTCGCGGCGCCTCTTCGGTTTCGCCTCGAGCGGCCGCGCGCTGCTGCCGGTCGTGCGCGCGATGCAGATGCTCGCCCAGCGCCTGAAGCTCGGCTACCGCATGTACGCCACCAACCCGAAGTCGGTGTGGCTCGAGCTGCACGAGCTCTACCAGTTCGCGCTGCGCCGCGGGCTCGCCCAGCGGGCGCTCGAGGAAGGCGGCGAGACGCCGCTCACCGTCTATCGCGATGCCCTGCTGGTCGCCTTCTCCGAGCCGCTCAAGCTCATGCAGGGCGACCTCGACCGGGTGCTCGCGTGGCTCGAGAAGTTCGGGCACCTCGCCGCAATCGGTCCCGCCGGCCAGCAGAAGACCGGCCAGGGACTCTTTCTCATCAAGTCGCAGCGCGACGTTCCGGGCTATGCGCTGTCGAAGCGCCACCACCCGCTGCCCCAGGGGCACGATCTGCTGCTCAACACCCTGCCGCTCGCCGAGACCTTGCTCGACCAGATGGCGCGTCTCGCCGCCGGCGAGACGCCGGCGAGCCTCGGCCTCGCAGCGGACGCCGCGGATCCGGCATTCCGCGACCTGATGGCGCGGCTCGTGAAGCACTGGGGCGCGGTTCCCAATCGCCGCTTCACCCGCCTGCGCACGCACGCCCGGGTGGAGATCTGCGTCGGCATCCGCGGCATCTGGGAGTTCCTCAATTCGCGCGGCGTCGCCCGCACTCCCACGGGCGAATGGATGGTCACCAACGAGAGCCCGCGCGGCTTCGCGCTGATGCACGTCAAGGGCGCAATGGAGCCGATCCGCGTGGGTGAGGTGATCGGGCTGCGCACGCGCGACAGTCAGACCTGCCACATCTGCGTCGTGCGCTGGGTGCTCTCCGACAACCCGGAGCACCTGGAACTCGGCCTGGAGGAGCTTGCGCCCACCGCGCGCGCGGTGTCGATCCGCAAGACGCGCGGCGCCGCCCAGGACGCCGAGCACGTGCTGCTGCTGCCCGAGGTGCCCGCGCTCAACCAGGCGCCCGCGATCCTCGCGCCGCTCTTCCCGCTCGACTCCACCTGCGAGCTGAGCCTCGGCGACCTGCAGTCGAAGCTGCGCGTGCGCGCGACCCGACTGCTTGAGCGGACGGTCAGCGTGCAGCTCGTCCAGTTCAGCGCGGTGACCTGACCCGCGGGCCGCGGCCACGCCGTCGATCCGGGGCGCACGCCCGGACGCGGGTGCCGCGGCACAGCCCCGGCCGCCCCGCAGGCGTCGAACCCCCGCTCGCTACCAGCGGGTGGCATCCGGCGTGGACGAGTCGACCCAGCGGGTCACGAGGCGCTCGCGTGCGGGGATCGACCAGGTGTCGCAGGCCCGCTCCTATAATGACCGGGTCCGCCGTCCCGGCCCGCATGCCCGATATCCTGGTTCTCTATTACAGCCGCCACGGCGCCGTCGGCGAGATGGCGCGCTGGGTCGCGCACGGCGTGGAGCGCGTCGCGGGCATGAGCGCGCGCCTGCGCACCGTCCCGAAGGTCTCGACGGTGGCCGAGGCGGTCGAGCCCGCGGTCCCCGACTCCGGCGCGCCCTACTGCGAGCTCGCTGACCTGACGCAGTGCGCCGGACTGGCGCTCGGCAGCCCGACGCGCTTCGGCAACATGGCGGCGCCCATGAAGTACTTCTGGGACGGGACCGCGGCGCTGTGGCTGCGTGGAACCCTGGCCGGCAAGCCCGCGGCGGTCTTCTCGTCGAGCGCCAGCCTGCACGGCGGGCAGGAAACGACCCTCGTCTCGATGATGCTGCCGCTCCTTCATCACGGCATGCTGATCGTGGGGCTGCCCTACACCGAGCCCGCCTTGATGCGCACCACGAGCGGCGGCACGCCCTACGGCGCCTCGCACCTCGCCGGCGCCGCATCGGACCGGGCGGTGGACGAGACCGAGAAGCAGCTGTGCATCGCCCTTGGCCGGCGCCTGGCGGAGACGGCGCGTCGACTGGCGGAATGAGCGAGGACGTCCGCCTCCCGCCGTGGTGGAATTGCTTGCGCGGGGCCGCCCTCGCAAGCGCCTCTTGGCGGACGCGGGCCCGGTGAGCCGGCCGGCGTGGCAGGCGTGCGCGGTCGGCAGCCTGCTCGCCCTCGTGGCGCTCGCCCTCGCCTGGGAGCTGTGGCTCGCGCCCGCCCGTCCCGGCGGGTCGTGGCTCGTGCTCAAGGCGGTGCCGCTGCTCGCGCCGCTTTTCGGCCTCCTGCACGGCCGGCGCCGCACGTTCCAGTGGACGACTTTCCTCGCGCTCGCCTACCTGGCCGAGGGCGTCGTGCGCGCGTGGGCCGAGCCCGGCCCGGTGCGGCGGCTTGCACTCGCGGAGATCGTGCTCGCGCTCGCGCTCTTCGCGAGCGCGATCGGCGCCGCCCGCGGCGCGCGCACGACCGGCGCCTAGCGCGCGCCGCGCACCTCAGGGCGTCAGCGCGCCGTGCTGCGGGTTGACGGGCGCGTCCGACGCGAGCTTGTTCAGCGCGTTCACGTAGGCCTTGGCCGACGCCACGATGATGTCGGTGTCGGCGCCCACGCCATTGACGACCCGCCCGCCCCGGGCGAGCCGCACGGTGACCTCGCCCTGCGACTCGGTGCCCTGCGTCACCGCGTTCACCGAGAAGAGCAGCAGGTCGGAGCCGCTCCGCGCGATGCGCTCGATCGCCTTGAACGTCGCGTCGACCGGGCCGTCGCCGTGGGAGTCGGCCTTGCGCTCGGCGCCCCCCTCGTTCAGCACGATCGCGGCGTGCGGGCGCTCGCCCATGCCGCTCGCCTGGTTGAGGTGCACGAGCTTCCAGTGCTCGCGCTCGGCGGTAACCGCCTCGTCGGACACGAGCATCTGCAGGTCCTCGTCGAAGATCTCGGCCTTCTTGTCGGCGAGGTCCTTGAATTTCTGGAACGCGACGTTGACCGCCTCTTCGCTGTCGAGCTCGATGCCCAGCTCGCGCAGCCGCTGCTTGAACGCGTTGCGGCCCGAGAGCTTGCCGAGCACGATCTTGTTCGTGCTCCAGCCGACGTCCTCGGCGGTCATGATCTCGTAGGTCTGGCGCGCCTTGAGCACCCCGTCCTGGTGGATGCCCGAGGCATGCGCGAACGCGTTCGCCCCGACCACCGCCTTGTTCGGCTGCACCACGAACCCGGTGATCTGCGACACCAGGCGCGAGGCGGGGACGATCTGCGTCGTGTCGATGCGCGTCTCCAGCCCGAAGAAGTCCTTGCGGGTCTTGACCGCCATCACGATCTCCTCGAGCGAGGTGTTGCCGGCGCGCTCGCCGAGCCCGTTGACGGTGCACTCCACCTGGCGCGCGCCGCCGATCACCACCCCGGCGAGCGAGTTCGCCACCGCCATGCCGAGGTCGTTGTGGCAATGGACCGACCAGCGCGCCTGGTCGGAGTTCGGGATGCGCGAACGCAGCGTCCGGATGAACTCCCCGAACTGCTGCGGCACGGCGTAGCC
>JAGVSZ010000279.1 GCA_019137045.1 Betaproteobacteria bacterium | reverse complement strand
CGAAACGCTCGACCGCCTGCTCGTCGGCGGGCGCGAGCACGCCCGGCAGGAGGACGAGCACGTCGACGTCGGAATGGGGATAGAGCTCGCCCCGTCCATAGCCGCCGACCGCGACCAGCGCGAGCGCGCGCGGAAGCGACGCGGCGCGCCACAGGGCGCGCAGGGCGGCGTCGACGGCGCGCCGGTGGCCGCCGAGGTAGCGCCGCGCGTCGCGCGTACGATCGTGCTCGGCGCGCAGCAGGGCGCGCTCCCCGGCGAGACGCTCGCGGCAGGCGGCGAGCGCGCCGGGCGCCTCCTGGCGGCGGGCCGATGCCGCGGCCATGCCGCCGTCTCCGTCAGGCCGCAGCCAGCGCGGCGGGCATCGGCGGGGTGCCGGCCGAGAGCGTCAGGATCTCGAACCCGGACTCCGTGACGAGCACCGTGTGCTCCCACTGGGCCGAGAGGCTGTGGTCCTTGGTGACGATCGTCCAGCCGTCGGCGAGCTCGCGGATCGCCGGACGGCCCGCGTTGATCATCGGCTCGACGGTGAAGATCATGCCGGGGCGCAGCTCGAGGCCGGTGCCGGCGCGGCCGTAGTGCAGGACCTGCGGCTCCTCGTGGAACCGGCGCCCGATGCCGTGCCCGCAGAACTCCCGCACGACGCTGAAGCCGTGCTGCTCGGCGTGACGCTGGATCGCCGCGCCGATGTCGCCGAGGTAGCCGCCCGGCCGCACCGCGGCGATCCCCTGCCACATGCACTCGTAGGTGACCTCGCAGAGCCGGCGCGCCTGGATGGACGGCTCGCCGACGTAGAACATCCTGCTGGTGTCGCCGTGAAACCCGTCCTTGATGACGGTGATGTCGATGTTCAGAACGTCCCCGTGCTTCAGCACCCGGTCGCCCGGGACGCCGTGGCAGACCTGATGGTTCACCGAGGTGCAGATCGACTTCGGGAACGGCGGGTAGCCGGGCGGGGCGTAGTTGAGCGGCGCGGGTACCGTGCCCTGCACCCCGACCATGTAGTCGTGGCAGAGCCGGTCGAGCGCGGCGGTCGTCACGCCGGCCTTCACGTGCGGCGCGATGAAGTCGAGCACCTCGGCGGCGAGCCGGCCGGCGACGCGCATGTGCGCGATTTCTTCTGCGGTCTTGGGGACGACGGCCACGCGACAGGGCTGCGATCGAAAAGGGGGCAAGAATAGTGGATGGACGTACACGAAGCAAACCGGTCCGGCGCGCCGCGCTGCGGCCTGCGCGGGGTGCGCCCCGGCCCGAATAATTTGCTGTTTGACAAGGGAAATCTTGAGTCGGTTCGCCGGCCCGTGCTACACTTGCAGGCTGTTTCGACCGGCTTCCCGCGAGGTTTTCCTCGGGGTGCCCGGGAGCGAAGCCCGGAGGCGGCGGCGCGCGTGCGCGGTGCGCCTCCCAGACCGGCCTCCACCCCTTAGGGTGCCGCGCGCGAGCGCGGTGTAGCGGGTGGCAGGCTCCATGAAACCCTAAGCCGGAGCGTTGCACATGTCGACCACGATGCGTCAGATGCTGGAGGCGGGCGTCCATTTCGGACACCAGACCCGCTACTGGAACCCGCGGATGGCCCCGTACATCTTCGGGCATCGCAACAAGATCCACATCATCAACCTCGAGAAGACGATGGTGATGTACGGCGAGGCGATGAAGTTCGCCCGCCAGCTGGCCGCGAACAAGGGAACGATCCTGTTCGTCGGCACCAAGCGCCAGGCGCGCGAGATCATCCGCGAGGAGGCGATCCGCTGCGCGATGCCGTACGTCGACTATCGCTGGCTGGGCGGGATGCTGACGAACTTCAAGACCGTCAAGCAGTCGATCAAGCGCCTGAAGGAAATGGAGGCCGCGGTCGAGGACGGCGGCGTCGAGCGCATGTCGAAGAAGGAGGGCCTGCACTTTCACCGCGAGATGGAGAAGCTGCAGCGCGGGCTGGGCGGGATCAAGACGCTGGACGGCATTCCCGACGCGCTCTTCATCGTCGACGTCGGCTACCAGAAGGGCGCGGTGTTCGAGGCGCGCAAGCTCGGCGTGCCGGTGATCGGCGTGGTGGACTCGAACAACTCGCCCGAGGGCATCGCGCACGTGATCCCGGGCAACGACGACTCGAGCCGCGCGATCCGGCTGTACGCGCGCGGGGTCGCCGACGCCGTGATCGAAGGGCGCTCGCAGTCGCTCCACGAGATCGTGGCGGCGGGTGCCGACGAGTTCGTCGAGGTCGAGGACGCCGACACGCGCGCCGGCTGAGCGCGGCGCGCGCCGGCACGGGAAGGGGCGAGCAGCCCCTTTTTTTGGATGCGAATGGCTGGGAGTGGCAGGGAATGGCGGAGATCACGGCGGGGCTGGTGAAGGAACTGCGCGAGCGCACCGGGCTCGGGATGATGGAGTGCAAGCGCGCGCTCGAGGAGACCGGCGGTGACCTCGCGCGCGCCGAGGACCTGCTGCGGGTCAAGAGCGGGGCCAAGGCGAGCAAGGCGGCCGGGCGCATCGCATCGGAGGGGGTGATCGGCGCCTACCTCTCGCCCGAGCGCAAGCTCGGGGCGCTGGTGGAAGTCAACTGCGAGACGGACTTCGTGGCGAAGAATCCCGACTTCCTCGGGTTCGCGCGCGCGCTGGCCGAGGTGGTCGCGCGCGAGAACCCGGCCGACGTCGCGGCGCTGTCGAAGCTCGCGATCGCGGGCGAGAACATCGAGGCGCGGCGCCAGGCCCTGGTGCAGAAGATCGGCGAGAACCTCGCCATCCGCCGCTTCGCGCGTGCGCAGACCGCCGGCAGGCTGGTGCAGTACCTGCACGGCGTCAAGATCGGGGTGATGGTCGACTACGAGGGAGACGACGAGATCGCGAAGGGCGTGGCGATGCACGTCGCGTTCGCCAAGCCGCAGTTTCTCTCGCAAGCCGATGTCGCCCAGGACGTCGTCGCGCGCGAGCGCGCGGTCCAGGAAGCGCGCGCGCGGGAATCCGGGAAGCCGCCCGAGATCGCCGCCAAGATGGTCGAGGGCGCCCTGAACAAGTTTCTGGCCGAGAGCAGCCTCCTCGGGCAGCCGTTCGTGATGAACGACAAGCTGACGGTCGAGAAGGCGCTCGCCGAGAAGAAGACCAGGGTCGCCGGCTACCGCTTCCTCGTGGTGGGCGAGGGGATCGAGAAGAAGTCGTCGGACTTCGCAGCCGAGGTGATGGCCCAGGCCGGGGCAGGACGCTAGTCCCGGGGAGCGCATCCGAGCCATGGCCGAGCCCAAGTACAAGCGCATCCTGCTCAAGCTGTCGGGCGAGGCGCTGATGGGGGAGGACCTCTTCGGCATCAACCGGCAGACGATCGAGATGATCGTCGACGAGGTGGCGGGGGTCGCCAGCCTCGGGGTGGAGATCGGCTGCGTCATCGGGGGCGGCAACATCTTCCGCGGCGTCGCGCTCGGCGCCGCCGGGATGGACCGTGCCACCGCCGACTACATGGGCATGCTGGCGACGATCATGAACGCGCTCGCGCTCGCCGACGTGATGCGCCAGAAGGGCCTCAATGCGCGCGTGCAGTCGGCGATCAACATCGAGCAGGTGGTCGAGCCCTACATCCGGCCGAAGTCGATCCGCTACCTCGAGGAAGGCAAGGTCGTCATCTTCGCCGCCGGCACCGGCAACCCGTTCTTCACCACCGACACCGCCGCGGCGCTGCGCGGCAGCGAGATCGGGGCCGAGGTGGTGCTCAAGGCGACCAAGGTGGACGGGGTCTACACCGCCGACCCGAAGACCGACGCCGACGCGCGGCGCTACCAGCGCATCACGTTCGACGAGGCGATCCAGAAGCACCTGCGCATCATGGACGCGACCGCGCTCGCGCTGTGCCGCGACCAGAAGCTGCCGATCATCGTCTTCAGCCTCTATAAGCGCGGCGCGCTCAGGCGCGTCGTGATGGGGGAGGACGAGGGCACGCTCGTCCACGTCTAGGAGAGGACCCATGGACGTCAATCAGCTCAAGAAGTCGACCGAGGAAAAGATGAAGAAATCGGTCGAGGCCCTCAAGGCCGATCTGGCGAAGGTGCGCACCGGGCGCGCGCACACCGGCATCCTCGACCATGTAAAGGTGGATTACTACGGCAACGAGACCCCGCTGAACCAGGTCGCCAACATCACTCTCGTCGACTCGCGCACGATCGGCGTCCAGCCCTGGGAGAAGAAGATGGCGCCCGCGATCGAGAAGGCGATCCGCGATGCCGACCTGGGGCTCAATCCCTCCACGCAGGGCGAGGTCGTGCGCGTGCCGATGCCGCCGCTGACCGAAGAGCGACGCAAGGAGTTGATCAAGGTGGTGCGGCACGAGGGCGAGAACGCCAAGGTCGCGATCCGCAACCTCCGGCGCGACGCGAACCACCACCTGAAGGAGCTGCTCAAGAACAAGACGATCCCCGAGGACCAGGAGCGCCGCACCCAGGACGAGGTGCAGAAGCTCACCGATCGACACGTCGCCGAGGTCGACAAGCTCCTGCAGCAGAAGGAAGCCGACCTCATGCAGGTCTAGCTGCGCGCCCATGCCCGCGAAGTTCTTCAGCACCACCCAGTCGATCCCGCTCACCGGCGAGGTGCCGCGGCACGTCGCGATCATCATGGACGGCAACGGGCGCTGGGCGAAGCGTCGCTTCCTGCCGCGCGTGGCCGGTCATCGTCGTGGCGTGGAGGCGGTCCGCGCAACCGTGCGCGCCAGCGCCGAGCGCGGCGTCGAGTTCCTCACCCTGTTCGCGTTCAGCTCGGAGAACTGGCGCCGGCCGGAGGAGGAGGTCTCGGTGCTGAAGCAGCTCTTTCGCATGGCGCTCGAGCAGGAAGTCGAGAAGCTGCACGAGGCGGGGATCCGGCTGCGGGTGATCGGGCACGTCGCGCCGTTCGGCGAGACCATCGAAGACCTGGTGCGGCGCGCGGAGTCCCGCACCGCCGCCAACCGCGGGCTGACGCTGACCATCGCCGCGAACTACGGCGGGCGCTGGGACCTGCTCCAGGCAATCAACGCGATGACGAACGCAGCCCCGGACCGCGCCGGCCACTACACCGAGACCGACCTGACGCCCCACCTCGCGCTCAGCTATGCGCCGGAGCCCGACCTGTTCATCCGCACCGGCGGCGAACAGCGGATCAGCAACTTCCTCGTCTGGCAGCTCGCCTACACCGAGCTCTATTTCACCGACCTCCTGTGGCCGGACTTCGACGCCGCAGCGCTCGACGCGGCGTTCCGCTGGTACGCCCAACGCGAGCGGCGCTTCGGGCGCACGAGCGATCAGCTGCGGGCGAGCGCCCCGCTGCCGGGCCGCGCCGAGCAGGCGGACGGGCCGGCGGAGCTCGCCACGGTCGAGCAGGGGTCGCCCCCCACGCGCGGCCGCGCGTGACCGAGACCCCGCCGGGGCACGGGTTGCGCCGCCTGACGCGGGTGCCCGGCGCACGGGGTGTCTGAGCGCCGGAATCCGGACGCGATGCTGCGCCAGCGCATCATCACCGCCGCGGTGCTCGCGGCGATCTTCCTCGCGGCGCTCTTCGGCCTGCCCGCGGCGGGCTGGACGGTGCTCGCGGCGGCGGTGCTCGCGGCAGCGGCGTGGGAGTGGTGCGGGTTCGCACGCGGCGGCCGGACCGCCAGGATCGCCTATTCCGGGGCGACCGCGGGCGTCGGGATCGCCCTCGCGGCGGGACTCGGCCTCGCGGCCGGGCGGGCGGGAGCGCTCGGGCTCGTTCCGGTCTACGGTGTCGCGCTCGGTTTCTGGACGTTCGGGGCACCCGCGTGGCTCGCGTGGCGCCCGGAGCACCCGGCGGCCTGGCTCGTCCTGGCGGCCGGCTGGGTCGTGCTCATTCCCACCTTTCTCGCGCTCGTGCATCTGCGTAACATCAGCCCGGTCACGCTGCTCGCATTCATGATGCTGGTCTGGATCGCCGACATCGCCGCGTACTTCGCCGGGCGCCGGTTCGGCCGGACCAAGCTCGCTCCGTCGATCAGTCCCGGCAAGACCCGCGCGGGGCTCTACGGCGCGCTCGCGGCGACTGCCGTCTTCGGCTTGCTGTGGATCACCTTCCTGCGCGTGCACGTCCCCGCGCTGGTGCGCGATCTGCCCGGCAGCGCGGCGTGGATGCTCGCATTCGTGCTGGTGCTGACGCTGCTCGCGGTGGTGGGCGACCTGTTCGAGTCGGCGCTCAAGCGCAGCGCCGGACTCAAGGACAGCGGCACGCTCCTGCCCGGGCATGGCGGCGTGCTCGACCGCATCGACGCGCTCACCGCGGTGCTGCCTGCCGCGGCCCTCGCGTGCATGGTATGAGCGCACCTGCCAACGTGGCCATTCTCGGGGCGACCGGCTCGATCGGCCGCAGCACGCTCGACGTCATTGCGCGCCATCCGGACCGCTTCCGCGCCTATGCCCTGACCGCGAACACGCAGGTCGACGAGCTCTTCGAGCTCTGCGTCGCCCTGCGACCGCCGCTCGCGGCGCTGGCCGATGCGCGCGCGGCCGACACGCTGCGCGCGCGGCTCGCCGCGGCGGCCGTTCCCACCGAGGTCTTCGCCGGCGCGGCGGGGCTCGTCGCGCTCGCCCAGTGGCCGGAAGTCGACGCGGTCATGGCCGCGATCGTCGGCGCGGCCGGCCTCGCTCCGACGCTCGGCGCGGCGCGCGCCGGGAAGAAGCTCCTCCTCGCGAACAAGGAGGCGCTGGTGATGGCAGGACCGATCTTCATGGCCGCGGTGCGCGCGAGCGGGGCGCAACTCCTGCCGATCGACAGCGAGCACAACGCGATCTTCCAGTGCCTGCCGCCGCGCGCATCGTCGGGCCTCGCGGACTGCGGCGTGCGGCGCATCCTGCTCACCGGATCGGGCGGCCCGTTCCGCACCCGCAGCCTCGCCGAGCTGGCCGGGGTCACCCCGGACGAGGCGTGCGCGCACCCGAACTGGAGCATGGGGCGCAAGATCTCGGTCGACTCGGCCACGATGATGAACAAGGCGCTCGAAATCATCGAGGCGCACTGGCTCTTCCGCGCGCCGCCGGCGCAGATCGAGGTGGTGGTGCACCCGCAGAGCGTGGTCCACTCGATGGTGGAGTACGCCGACGGATCGGTCATCGCGCAGCTCGGCCATCCGGACATGCGCACGCCGATCGCGCAGGCGCTCGCGTACCCCGACCGCGTCGAGGCCGGCGTCCCGTCCCTCGACCTCGGCCGCCTGGGCGCGCTGACGTTCGAGGCGCCCGACTTCGCGCGCTTCCGCGCCCTCGCCCTCGCCTACGACGTGCTGGCCGCGGGCGGCACCGCGCCGGCGATCTTCAACGCCGCGAACGAGGTCGCCGTGGCCGCGTTCCTGCGCGGGACGCTCCCCTTCGCGCGCATCACCGACGTGATCGAGGCGGCGCTCGCCGGGGTGCCGGCCGCCGCCGCCGCGAACGTCGAGGACATCCTGGAGGCGGACCGCCGCGCGCGCGAGGCGGCGTCTGCGAACGCCGGGCGGCGCTTTGCGAGGTCGGCATGAGTCTCGTCCATACCATCGTCTCGTTCGTGGTCGCGCTCGGCGTGCTCATCGTCGTGCACGAGCTCGGGCACTACCTGGTCGCGCGCTGGTGCGGGGTCAAGGTGCTGCGCTTCTCGGTCGGCTTCGGACGGGCGCTTGCGCGCCGCCGCTTCGGCCCGGACGGCACCGAATGGGTCATCGCGGCGGTGCCGCTCGGCGGCTACGTGAAAATGGTCGACGAGCGCGAGGGGACGGTCGCACCGGAGGACCTGCCGCGCGCGTTCAACCGCCAGAGCGTCTGGCGCCGCTTCGCGATCGTGCTCGCCGGACCGGTGGCGAACTTCCTGCTGGCGATCGCGCTCTACTGGGGACTCTTCCTCGGCGGCATCCAGGAGGCCAAGCCCATCCTCGCCGCCCCGGAGGCGGGCACCGCGGCGGCGCAGGCGGGGCTTGCGCGCGGCGACGTCGTCCGGGCGGTGAACGACGAGCCGGTCGCGACCTGGCAGGAGGTCCGCTGGCGCGTGCTCCAGCTCGCGCTCGACCGCAAGGTCGCGCGGCTCGAGGTGCAGAGCGCCAACGGCGCCCTCGAATGGCGCACGCTCGACCTCGGCCGGGTCGGGGCCGAGGAGGTGGAAGGCGATCTGCTCGCGCGCCTCGGGCTGCGCCTCTTCCGGCCCGACGTGCCGCCGACGATCGGACAGGTCGTCGCGGGAGGGGTCGCCGAGCGCTCGGGGCTCGCCGCGCGCGACCGGGTCCTCACCATCGACGGCGCGCCGGTCCCCACCTGGGAGGCCCTCGTCGCGAAAGTGCGCGCGAGCGCTGGGCGGCCGCTCGCGCTCGAGGTCGACCGCGCGGGCGCGCGGGTGCGCATCGACCTGACGCCGGAGCCGGTTGCGCAGGGCGCCGGCACCATCGGACGCATCGGGGCGGGCCCCTACGTCGATCCCGGCGCGATGAGCGCCTACCTGATCGAGGTGCGCTACGGGCCCGGCGCGGCCCTCGCGCGTGCGCTCGCGAAGACCTGGGAGATGTCGGTGTTCTCGCTGCGCATGCTGGCGAAGATGATCGTCGGCGAGGTCTCCTGGCGCAATCTCTCCGGGCCGGTGACCATCGCCGACTACGCCGGCC
>JAGVSZ010000071.1 GCA_019137045.1 Betaproteobacteria bacterium | reverse complement strand
CGAGCGGCGTGTACGACGAGCTGCAGCCGGGCTCGTACGTGTTCATGGACGCCGACTACAACCGCAACGCCTGGGACGGGTTCCCGCGCTTCGAGCAGAGCCTGTTCATCTGGGCGACGGTGATGAGCGCACCGGCGCCGGAGCGCGTCGTGGTCGACGCCGGGCTCAAGGCGCACAGCTTCGACTCCGGGCTGCCGCAGCTCGTGGGCTGGCCGGGCGTCGAGTACGCGCGACCGTCCGACGAGCACGGCGTGTTGAAGGTCGCCGCCGGCGCGCGCGCGCCGCGCCTCGGCGCGAAGCTGCGCCTCGTCCCGGGGCATTGCGACCCGACGGTGAACCTCTACGACTGGCTGGTGTGCTGCCGGGGCGAGCGGGTCGAGGCGGTGTGGCCGGTGAGCGCGCGGGGGGCGTTCTATTGATGGCAGATCCCGGCGGCTCCAAAATGGAGCCGGTGGAACCATTCTGGAGGTTCACGTGACAGTCAACCTTTCGGTGAAGCACGTGCCCGACGCGCTCGCGGACCGGCTGCGCGCACGTGCCGAGCGCAACCGACGCTCGCTGCAGCGCGAGCTCTCGAGCATCCTCGAAGCGGCGGTTGACGAGCGCGCCCCGACGGCAGAGCTTCGTCCGCTGCCGCCTCGAACGCTCACCATCGAAGAGGTGGCCGAACGCGCGCGGTGCTGTCACTCGCCCAACGCTACAGGCTCACGGCATACGCCGCCTATCTGTGGCCTGCCGAGCGGCTGGAAGCGCCCCTGGCGGCTTTCGACGTCGCGCTGGCGCGCGCGGCGCGGGATCACCTGACCGGCGGCGAAGCCGGGTCCCATTGAGCGGGCGCTGCCACGGCGCGCGCCCGCGTAGCGCGTCGGCCTGTCGATTTCGACCGCCGCCGCTCGACCAGTCGGCGTGTGCACCAGGAAGCCCCACGCGCGCTGCGCCCTCGATCGGCGCCGCCGATCCGATCCGCGGCGCGCCCGATCGTTGACCCGGGCAAGCGGCTCCGTTAATGAATTCGTAGTCTTTCGACGCCGGCCGATCGGCTACATTCGGTCGGTTCGCAGGAATCCGTCAGCCATCTGCCACCGCCGGGGATCGAGAATCCCCGGCCACGAACAGGACACCGTCGCATGAGCACCGCCCCTTTCGTCCATCGCCGTCCGGCCGCCGCCGCCCTCGCCGCCGCCGCGCTCGTCCTCGCCGCGTGCAGCGACGGCCGCGGCGACGCCAAGGCGCAGGCGGGCCCCCCGCCCGCCCCGCCGGTCAGCGTGGCCGCCGCAATCGAGCGGCAGGTGATCGAGTCCGACGAGTTTCCCGGCCGGGTCGAGGCGGTCGACTCGGTCGACGTGCGCGCGCGCATCAACGGCTACCTGCAGTCGGTGCACTTCAAGCCCGGCGCGGAGGTGAGGAAGGGCGAGCTGCTCTTCACGCTCGACCCGCGGCCGTTCGAGGCGCAGGTGGCCGCCGCCGAGAGCCAGGTCGCCGCGACGCGCTCGCAGCTCGACCTCGCGCGCATCGAGCTCAAGCGCAACGAGGAGATGTGGGCCGACCGCGCCACCTCGAAGCGCGAGTTCGACGACGCGGTCACGCGCGTGCGCACGCTCGAGTCGCAGCTCAAGGCGAACGAGGCCGCGCTCGCGACCGCGCGCCTGAACCTCGGCTACACGCGCATCACCGCGCCGATCTCCGGGCGCGTGGGCAAGGCGGAGATCACGGTCGGCAACCTCGTGCAGGGCGAGATGCCGCCCTCGCCGGTGCTGACGACGGTGGTGTCGGTGAACCCGGTCTACGTCTCGTTCCAGGCCGACGAGGCCGCGTACCTCAAGTACATCGCCGGCGCGCGCAAGAGCGCGCTCGCGGTGTCGGTCGGCCTGGCCGACGAAGACGGGTTCCCGCACGCGGGCACGCTGGGGTTCATCGACAACCGCGTCGACCCGGCGAGCGGCACGGTGCGCATGCGCGCGACGGTGGACAACAAGAGCGGGCGCTTCACGCCCGGCCTCTTCGCGCGCGTGAAGCTCGGGGACACCGCGCAGCCGCGCATGGCGGTGCTGGTCAGCGACCGCGCGATCGGCACCGACCAGAGCCGGCGCTACGTGCTCGTGCTCGACGCCGAGAAGAAGGCGGTCTACCGCGAGGTGCGGATCGGCCGCCTGGTGGACGGGCTGCGGGTGATCGAGTCGGGCCTCAAGCCGGGCGAGGTGATCGTCGTGAACGGCCTGCAGCGCGTGCGGCCCGGCGCGCCGGTGACGCCGCAGACGGTGCCGATGGAGGCCCAGGCGCCGAACGCTCGCCCGAACGGCGCGCCGGCGAAGAAGGGCTGAGGCCATGAACCTCTCGCGCTTCTTCATCGACCGGCCGGTCTTCGCCGGCGTGCTGTCGATCTTCATCTTCCTAGCCGGCCTGATCTCGGCCTGGGTGCTGCCGGTGGCCGAGTACCCGGACGTCGTCCCGCCGTCGGTGGTCGTGCGCGCGGCCTATCCCGGCGCCAACCCGAAGGTGATCGCCGAGACCGTCGCCGCGCCGCTCGAGGAGAGCATCAACGGCGTCGAGAACATGCTGTACATGGAGTCGCAGGCCACCACCGACGGCGTGCTCCAGCTCACCGTGACCTTCAAGATCGGCACCGACGTCGACCTCGCCGAGTCGCAGGTGCAGAACCGCGTGCAGCGGGCGCTGCCGCGCCTGCCGAACGAGGTGCGCCAGATCGGGGTGGTGACGCAGAAGAGCTCGCCCGACTTCGCCATGGTGGTGCACATCCTGTCGCCCGACGGACGCTACGACGAGCTGTACCTGCGCAACTTCGCGGTCCTCAACGTCAAGGACAACCTGCAGCGCATCCCGGGCATGGGCCAGGTGCTGGTGTTCGGCGGCGGGGACTACGCGATGCGGGTCTGGCTCGACCCGCAGAAGCTCGCCGCCCGCAACCTCACGGCGAGCGACGTGGTGCGCGCGCTGCGCGAGCAGAACCAGCAGGTCGCCGCCGGGGTGGTCGGCGCGCCGCCGGCGGCGCCGCACACCGACTTCCAGCTCTCGGTGAACGCGCAGGGGCGCCTCGTGACCGAGGAGGAGTTCCGCAACGTCATCGTCGCGACCTCGCCCGACGGCGGCGTGCTGCGGCTGAAGGACGTCGCGCGCGTCGAGCTGGGCGCGGGCGAGTACGCGCTGCGCTCGCTGCTCAACAACAAGCCCGCGGTCGCGATCGGGATCTTCCAGGCGCCCAAGTCGAACGCGATCGAGCTGTCCAACCAGGTGCGCAGCGCGATGGCGGAGATGAAGAAGGACTTCCCCGCCGGAGTGGACTACGACATCGTCTACGACCCCACGCGCTTCGTGCTGCAGTCGATCAAGGCGGTGATCCGCACGCTGATCGAGGCGACGCTGCTCGTGGTGCTGGTGGTGATCGTGTTCCTGCAGACCTGGCGCGCGTCGATCATCCCGCTGGTGGCGGTGCCGGTGTCGATCGTCGGCACCTTCGCGGTGATGCTCGCGTTCGGCTTCTCGATCAACACCCTGACGCTGTTCGGGCTGGTGCTCGCGATCGGGATCGTGGTCGACGACGCGATCGTGGTGGTGGAGAACGTCGAGCGCAACCTCGAGCTCGGCTACGACGCGAAAGAGGCCACCTACCGCGCGATGCGCGAGGTGAGCGGCCCGATCATCGCGATCGCGCTCACCCTGTGCGCGGTGTTCATCCCGATCGCGTTCGTGAGCGGTCTCACCGGGCAGTTCTACCGCCAGTTCTCGCTCACGATCGCGATCTCGACGGTGATCTCGGCCTTCAACTCGCTCACGCTCTCGCCGGCGCTCGCGGCGCTGCTGCTGCGCGCGAAGGACGCGCCCAGGGACCGCCTCACGGTCTGGATGGACCGCGCGTTCGGCTGGTTCTTCGCGCGCTTCAACCGCTTCTTCCGGCGCTCGGCGGACGCCTACCAGGGCGCGGTCGCGCGCGTCCTGAACCGCAAGGCGCTCGCCTTCGGGGTGTACCTCGTGCTCCTCGGCGTGACCTACGTCGGCTTCCAGGCGGTGCCGTCCGGCTTCGTCCCGGGCCAGGACAAGCAGTACCTGGTCGGATTCGCGCAGCTGCCCGACGGCGCCTCGCTCGACCGCACCGAGGACGTGCTGCGGCGCATGTCGGACATCGCCCTGAAGACGCCCGGGATCAAGGACGCGGTCGCGTTCCCCGGCCTGTCGATCGCGGGCTTCACCAACGCGCCCAACGCCGGGATCGTGTTCTTCGGCCTGGACGAGTTCGAGAAGCGGCGCTCGCCCGGGCTCTCGGGCGGGGCGATCGCGGGCGCGGTCAACCAGCGGCTCGCGTCGATCCAGGACGCGTTCATCGCGGTGTTCCCGCCGCCGCCGGTGAACGGCATCGGCACCATCGGCGGCTTCAAGCTGCAGATCGAGGACCGCGGCGGGCTCGGCGACCAGGCGCTCTACGACGCGATGAAGGCGATGCAGATGCGCGCCTTCCAGGCGCCGGAGCTCTCGCCCAGCTTCTCCAGCTTCCAGATCAACGTGCCGCAGCTCTTCGCCGACGTCGACCGCGCCAAGGTGAAGCGCATGGGGGTCGCGCTCACCGACGTCTTCGAGACGATGCAGATCAACCTCGGGTCGCTGTACGTCAACGACTTCAACCGCTTCGGGCGCACCTACCGGGTGGTGGTGCAGGCCGACGCGCCGTACCGCTCGCGCGCCGACGACATCGCGCAGCTGAAGACCCGCAACGCCAAGGGCGAGCTGGTGCCGCTCGGGTCGCTGATGCGGGTCGAGCGGAGCTTCGGGCCCGACCGCGCGATCCGCTACAACGCCTTCCCGTCGGCGGACCTCAACGGCGCCGCCGCGCCGGGCTACAGCTCGGGTCAGGCGCAGGCCGCGATCGAGCGCATCGCGCGCGAGGTGCTGCCGCGCGGCATCACCTTCGAGTGGACCGACCTCACCTACCAGGAGATCCTCGCCGGCAACACCGCGGTGCTGGTGTTCCCGCTGTGCGTGCTGCTCGTCTTCCTGGTGCTGGCGGCGCAGTACGAGAGCCTGAAGCTGCCGCTCGCGATCATCCTCATCGTGCCGATGTGCCTGCTGTTCGCGATCGCCGGGGTGTACTTCACCGGCGGCGACAACAACATCTTCACGCAGATCGCGCTGTTCGTGCTCATGGGGCTGGCGTGCAAGAACGCGATCCTGATCGTCGAGTTCGCGCGCGAGCTGGAGATGAAGGAGCCGGCGCACGACCCGGTGCGCGCGGCGCTCGAGGCGTGCCGGATGCGGCTGCGGCCGATCCTGATGACCTCGTTCGCCTTCATCATGGGGGTGGTGCCGCTCGTGTTCTCGATCGGCGCCGGCGCGGAGATGCGCCACGCGATCGGCATCGCGGTGTTCTGCGGGATGCTCGGGGTGACCTTCTTCGGCCTGTTCCTGACCCCGGTGTTCTACGTGCTGCTGCACCGCAGGTTCGGCCGGCGGCAGCCGAAGCCGGCCGCGGCGCCGGCGTGAGGAGGCGGGCATGAGAACCCCTGCGCTCCTCGCCCTCGCGGCCCTCGCCGGCTGCTCGCTCGCGCCGCAGCTCGAGCAGCCCGCGCTCGACGTGCCGGCGCACTACAAGGCGCTCGGTCCCGACGAGCCCCGCGGCGAGTGGAAGACCGCCGAGCCCGCGGCGGAGGCGCTGCCGCGCGGGGAGTGGTGGCGGCTCTTCCGCGACCTGCAGCTCGACGCGCTCGAACTGGAGGCGAGCGCCGCGAACCAGACGGTGAAGATCGCCGCCGCGCGCCTCGCGCAGTCGCGCGCGGTGGTCGGCGTCGCCAGGGCGGAGCTGTTCCCGCGCTTCGACGCCGGGTTCGGCCCCTCGCGCATCAAGCAGTCGGGCGTCTCGCTCGGGCTGCCCCAGGGCACCGACATCCCGCCGTACACCGTCTGGCGCGGACAGATCACCGCCGCCTGGGAGGTGGACCTCTTCGGGCGCATCTCCGACGGCGTCGCCGCCGCGCGGAGCGACGCCGACGCCGCCGCGGCGCTGTACGGCGCGACCCTGCTCGCGGTGCAGGCCGACGTCGCGCAGGCGTACTTCGGGATCCGCCAGGCCGACGACGAGCTGAAGGTGCTGCGCGCGACGGTCACCGCGCGCGTCGAGACGCTGCGCCTCGTCCAGAGCCGCTTCGACGCCGGCGAGATCAGCGAGCTCGACCTCGCGCAGGCGAAGACGGAGGTCGGGCTGGCGCAGACCCAGGTCTACGGCGTCGAGCGGACCCGCGCGCAGCTCGAGAACGGGCTCGCGGTGCTGCTCGGCCGGGCGCCCGCGTCCTTCAGCCTGGCGCCGGCCACGCTGCCGACCGCGCTCCCGGCGATCCCGCCCGGGCTGCCCTCGGCGCTGCTCGAACGGCGGCCCGACGTCGCGGCCGCGAGCCGGACGATGGCGGCCTCGAACGCGCGCATCGGCGTCGCGAAGGCGGCGTTCTTCCCGGTCCTGCGCATCACCGGACTGGCCGGCTACGAGTCGAATGACCTCTCGGAGCTCTTCCAGTGGTCGAGCCGGGTGTGGGCGCTCGGGCCGATCGCCGGCACGATCCTGACGATGCCGATCTTCGACGGCGGGCGGAACCAGGCGAACCTCGACCGCTCGTACGCGGTGCTGGAGGAGTCGGTGGGCGTGTACCGGCAGACGGTGCTCGGCGCGTTCGCGGAGGTGGAGGACAACCTGGTCGCGCTGCGCACGCTCGCCGGCCAGGCCGAGGCCACGCGCGCATCGCTGCAGTCGGCGACGCGCGCGCTCAAGGTCGCGGAGTCGCGCTACCGCGCCGGCGCCACCAGCTACCTCCAGGTGGTGGACAGCCAGCGCACGCTGCTGGTCGTCGAGCGGCTCGACGCGCAGATTCGCGGCGCGCGCGCCGCGTCCACCGTGGCGCTGATCCGCGCGCTCGGCGGCGGGTGGGAGCCGTCCGCGGGCGTCTCCGGAGGCGCGCAATGAGCCTGCCCGAGCTCCTGCACCAGTACGGCTACGCGTTCATCGCGGCGGCCGTGCTGGTCGAGCAGGTCGGCGTGCCGATCCCGGCGTTCGCGGTGCTCGTGGTGGCGGGCGCGTTCGCCGCGAGCGGGGCGATCTCGGCGCCGCTCGTCTTCGCGCTCGCGGTCGCGGCGGCGGTCGCGGGCGACCTCCTCTGGTTCCAGCTCGGGCGGCGCTTCGGCGCGCGCGTGCTCGCCGCGCTCTGCGGTCTCGCCTCCGCGCCGCAGCGCTGCGCCGGCGACCGCGCGGCGCTGTTCGCGCGCTTCGGGCTGAAGTCGCTGCTGGTGACGCGCTTCTTTCCCGGGCTCGCGGCGCTCGCGCCCTCCGCGGCCGGGATGGCCGGCTACCGGCGGCGGCACTTCGCGGCGTTCGATGCGGCCGGCGCGATGCTGTGGGCCGGCACCGCGCTCACGCTGGGGGGGGTGTTCCACCGGGAGGTGGACGGGCTGATCGGGGCGCTGCGCGCGGCCGGGCTGCAGGCGGCGGCGGTCGCGGGCGCGATCGCCATCGGCATCGCCGCCGTCGTCGCCTGGCGGATGCGCGCGCGTATCGGGCGCCTGGGTGCGGCGGTGCTGCGCGCGCTGCGCGGGCGGGCCTCGACTTGCGGCTGCGGATGAGCGGCTGCTGATCCGGCCCCCTGGGCCGTCAGCGCGGTGGTGGCGCGCTCAATCGCGCGAGACACTGGGTAGGCGAGAGGATCGGTATCTCCTGGTAGACCCCGAGCGAAAGCAGATCCTTGTCGCCGGAAACGATCGCCTGGGCGCGCGCTGCGATTGCGCAGCCGAGCACGACCGCATCGTCCGGGTCGCGAACCCCGGACCCGGTCACCGGTGGCGCTTCGACCACTTCGGCGGCCTGCGCGTAGCGCGTGACGATCTCGGTGGCGCTCTGCCCGTCGCGCGCGAGCTTTGCGGCGAGCTTGGGTCGGCCGAGCAGTTCGGCGAGTTCGTCGAGGAGTCCCTGGGAGGTGACGAGCTCGACGTTTCCGTCACCCGCCAGCTCGATCAGGCGCTCGGGTGTGCCACCCCACAGCAGCGCCGAGATGACGACGTTGGTGTCAAGGACGAGGCGCACGCGCCTCGCGCAGCTCGGCTCGCACGGCCTTCAGTTCGGCCTCGAGTTCCGCCTCGGTGATGCCCGGCTCGGTTGCGCGCAACTCCTGCCCGATCTCGACCAGCCGCCGCGCAGCGGCCTTCCGGATCGCCTCGCGCACGAGTCGCTCGATCGCTTCCGACGTGAGCAGTCCCGCGGCCCTGGCCTGCCGGGCCAGCTCGTCGGGGAGCAGCAGCTTGAGCTCGAGTTCGGTCACGGTGAGCAGCCTCGGCTCGCGACGATACGCCGGACGACGAGGGCCCGCAAGGCGGAATCACCCTGCCGGCACCGGCGCCCGCGCCCGCTCCGCCGGGAACGCGAGCGCCGCAAGGAATATGAGCGCGGCCACCGCCGCGAGCAGCGCGAACAGCGGCTGGAAGTCGCCGTGGGTGCGGTGCACCCAGGCGATCGCCGGCACCGCAATCGCGCTGGCGCCGAACGACACGACGTAGCGCAGGGCGTAGGCGCGGGCGCGCCACTCCTCCGCGGTGTACTTCGCCACCATCGCGTCGTTGATCGGAATCTGCCCGAACACGAAGAACATC
>JAGVSZ010000445.1 GCA_019137045.1 Betaproteobacteria bacterium | reverse complement strand
GTGCGCAACGCTTTCTTCGTCGACGACAACCTGATCGGGCACAAGGCGGTGGCGAAGGACCTGCTGCGCTACCTGGTCGACTACCAGGCGGCGCACGGCCGGCCGTTCGACTTCGGTACCGAGGCCTCGCTCAACCTCGCGCACGACCCGGAGCTGCTCGCGCTCTTCCGCGACGCCGGGTTCAGCTGGGTATTCATCGGCATCGAGTCGCCCGATCCGGCCACCCTGCGCGCGACGCGCAAGCACCAGAATACCCAGGAGGACCCGATCGAATCGGTGCGCCGCATCTACGCGCACGGCATCGACGTCCTCGCCGGCTTCATCGTCGGTTTCGACCAGGACACGCCGGCCACCTTCGACGTGCAGCACGAGTTCATCGTGCGCTCGGGGATCCAGGCGGCGATGGTGGGGCTGCTCACCGCGCTGCCGCACACGCCGCTGCACGAGCGCCTGCAGGCCGAAGGCCGGCTGCGCGCCGACGTCGACGCCGGCAACAACACCCGGCTCGCGACCAACGTCGTGCCGCTCGGCATGCCGTACGAGACGATGATCGACCGCTATCGCACCCTCTACCGCCGCCTGGTCAGCGACGCGGGCATCGCGCGCCGCATCCGCAACAAGCTCGCCCACATGCCGCGGCCCGTGCAGCGCAGCGAGTACACGGTCGCGCAGCGCACCGGCATCGTCGCGCGCCTGCTCGTGCGCGGCATCCTCGCCGGCGGCTGGCCGCGCATCCGCGCCTTCGCCCGCAGCCTGCCGTGGCTCGAGCCGGGCAAGCTGCCGCTCGCGCTCAGCGACTGGATCGCCGGGCTGGCGATGCGCGACTACGTCGAGCGGCGGTTCGGGCTGCGGCGCGCCGCCGGCCCGCGCCGCATCCGCCGCTGGACGCGCGCGGTGGAGCGGGCTGCGGCCCGCTACGTGAAAGCGGGCGTGGTCGGCGTCGAGCTCGCGCCCGACCGGGCGCGCCTGGCGCTGCACCTCAAAGGGCTCGTCGACGGCGAGTTCTTCCGGCGCACCGCGCGGCCGATCGATCGCATGCTGCGCCGCACGCCGACGACGCTCGCGCTGCGCGTGGAGGGGCTGCGCGAGAGCGCCCTGCCGGAGGTGCGGCGCTGGCTCGAGCGCCTCGGCCGCCACGGCGACCGCGTGTCGGTGTTCGTCGCGGAACGCTGGCGCGGGGCGCTCCCGGTCGACTCGTCGGTGTTCGACGTCGTGCTCGAGCCGCAGTAGGCCGCCCGCGGCGTGATCCGCGTCACTGCATCTGCCGCAGGAAGGCGTATGCAGTAGGAGTCACTCGCCGCAACGGAGGCTCGCATGGATCTCCTGACGCTGGCAGTCTTCCTGGCGCTCGGCGCCGTCCTGTGGTCGCTGGTTTCGGGCGTGTCGGCGATGACGGTCGACGGGCAGGTCGCCCACCACGACAGCACGCAGTGGATGATCCGCCGCGTCGCCTTCCAGGCCGCCGCGCTCGCGCTCGTCCTCCTCGCCGTCCTGAGCTGAGATCGCCCGCCGGCCGGGCGGCCGGTCGGGACCGGTCCCGCGCCCGTTGCGCCGCAACGGCAGGGAGAGGAATGCCTTACGATGCCCCGGCGCGCATCTCGCACGCGCGAGGGAACGTCGGCGTGGCCACGATCAAGATCCAGTTCACCCTGTTCTCCGCGTTCTACTCGCCGCTCATCTCGGCGATGTCGGGCGGGTTCCTGAAGGCGGAGGGCCTCGAGCCGGAGTGGTCGATCTCGCCCCCCGGCGTCTCGGCGCTCCAGGCGCTGAACGACGGCACCGCGCACGTCGTCCAGTCGGCGCTCAGCCAGGGCTTCACGTCGCTCAACGAGGGCCGGACGCCGCCCGCGGTCCACTTCGCGCAGGTGAACGAGATGGACGGGTTCTTCCTCACCGGCCGGACGCCGGACCCGAGCTTCAGCTGGAAGAAGCTCGAAGGCGCCGAGGTCGTCACTTTCAAGGGCGGGCAGCCGCTCGCGATGTTCAAGTACGCCTGCCACAAGGCCGGAATCGAGTTCGCGAAGATCAAGACGATCTGTCCCGGCAGCCCCGACGACATCGACCGCGCGTTCCGGGCCGGCCAGGGGCAGTACGTCCATCAGCAGGGCCCCTATCCGCAGCAGCTGCAGGCCGACCGCATCGGACACATCGTCGCGCAGGTCGGCGCGCTGATCGGGCCGTGCGGCTTCTCGAGCCTGGCGGCGAAGCGCGAGTGGCTCGCCACCGACATGGCGAAGGCGTTCGTGCGCGCCTACCGGAAGACCCGGCGCTACATGAACGAGACGCCGGCCGCCGAGATTGCGCGCGCGGAGAAGCCGTACTTCCCCGGGATCGACGCGCAGGTGCTCGCCGGCTGCATCGCGACCTACCAGAAGCTCGGCACCTGGACGCCGCACGTGGAGATCACGCGCGCGGCGTTCGAGCGGACGCTGGACATCTTCGAGCACAACGGCCTGCTGAAGGAACGCTGGCGTTACGAGCAGGTCTGCGCCGCGCCGCCCGCGGACGAGTAGGACGGTCGCCCATGACGCGCAGCGTCGCCGCCATCGCCTGCGGCATGCCGAAGGCCGAGCTGCACGTCCACATCGAAGGCACGCTCGAGCCCGAGCTCGCGTTCGCCCTGGCCGAGCGCAACGCGGTGCGCCTCCCGTACGCCTCGGTGGACGCCCTGCGCGCCGCCTACGAGTTCCAGGACCTGCAGTCGTTCCTCGACGTCTACTACGCCGGCGCGAGCGTGCTGCTGCACGAGCAGGACTTCTACGACCTCGCGCAGGCGTACCTGCGCCGCGCGGCGGCCGATCACGTCGTCCACGCGGAGATCTTCTTCGACCCGCAGACCCACACCGCGCGCGGCGTGCCGTTCGAGGTCGTCCTCGACGGGCTCGAGCGCGCGCTGCACGACGGGCTGCGCGCGCTCGGCGTGAGCTCGCGCCTCATCCTGTGCTTCCTGCGGCACCTGCCCGAGGCCGACGCGTTCGCGACGCTCGAGCAGGCGCTGCCGCACCTCGGCCGCATCCACGGCGTCGGCCTCGACTCCTCCGAGCGCGGCCACCCGCCGTCGAAGTTCGAGCGGGTGTTCGCGCGCTGCCGCGAGCTGGAGCTGCCGTGCGTCGCGCACGCCGGCGAGGAAGGTCCGCCCGCCTACATCTGGGAAGCGCTCGACCTGCTGCAGGTCCGGCGCATCGACCACGGCGTGCGCGCGCTCGAGGACGAGCGTCTGGTCGAGCGCCTGCGCGCGGCGCGGATCCCGCTCACGGTTTGCCCGCTCTCGAACGTCAAGCTGCGGGTGTTCCCGGACATGCGCCGGCACAACCTCAAGCGGCTGCTCGACGCCGGGCTCGCGGTCACCGTCAACAGCGACGACCCGGCCTACTTCGGCGGCTACGTCAACGACAACATCCGCGCGGTGCAGGACGCGCTCGACCTGTCGGCCGCGGACTGGCGCCGGATCGCGCGCACGAGCTTCGAGGCGTCGCTCGTGGACGAACCGACGCGCGCCCGCTGGATCGCGGACCTCGACGCGTACTTCGCGCGCAAGTGACCCCCGCCGGATCGCTTCGTCCGGGCCGCCGCGACGCATGACCGCCGACCCCCTGCGAACCGCGCGGGCGGCCTAAGCACCCGCCCGCGATTCGCCCCCCGCGCCCGACTCGGCGCCGGTCGCAGCGCGCGCGCCGCCGCTGCGCCAACTTTTCCCGCTCCACGCGACGGTTTCCGCCCGTCGGCCTGACGGCCACGTCCCGCCGCCGTCTTTATCGACGGAACGATTGAACGGGGCAGCCCCCGGCGAACGTCCCAGCACCCGACAGGGGACCTATCAACGCATCGACGCGAAAGGAGAAGGCAAATGGCAACGAAGAGCGGACTGAAGAGCAAACTGGTGGCGGGCGCGGTGGTGTTCGCGGCGGCGCTCGCGTCGCAGGCGGCCCTCGCCGGGGCGGGCGGGCTGCGGGCGCACGACGTGGTGCGCGGCAACCACGCCGACATCTACAACGTGACCTTCACCGGCGGAACGACCGCGGAGGTCGCGGTCCTGGGCGACGGGGACACCGACCTCGACCTGTACGTCTTCGACCAGAACGGCAACCTCATCTGCCGCGCGACCGGCCGCGGGGACGGCGAAGCCTGCCGCTGGCGGCCGCGCTGGACCGGCCCCTTCCGCATCGAGGTGCGCAACCTCGGCGGGATCTCCAACCGCTACCGCCTGGCGACGAACTGAGGCCGGGAGGGGGCCTCACCGCCCCCGCCCTGACAAACCCGCCCGCGCCGCGTCGTAAGGACGTCGGCGCGGACGCCGCCTTCCCGCCTTCGACCCGGAGGAGACGCCATGAAGACGGCCTCGAGCCTGCTGCTCGGCGCCGCGCTGACCGCGACCACCCTGATCGCGCGTGCCGACGCGCTGCCCACCGCCCATCCGACGCACGGCGCCGCCGCGCGCGGCGCAGCGCCCCCGGCGGAGGCGGCGCCCGACGGCGCGCTCGTCCCATGGGCGCGCGCACCGGGGCTCGACGTGTACCGGATCACGTTCAGCGGCGGCGAGCCTGCGCTGGTCGGTCTCGCGGGCGACGGGGCGACGCGCCTGGAGTTGCACGTGTTCGACGCCGACGGCACGGCGGTCTGCGCCTCCGAGCCCGCCGACGGGGCGGAGGTCTGTCGCTGGACGCCGGCGCGCACGGCGATGTTTCTCGTCGCGGTGCGCAATCCCGGCGGCGAGGCGATCGGGTACCGGCTATGGACCAACTGACGCTTCTCGCCGATACTCGTGCGGCCGCGCCGATGACGCGCCGCAGCAGGCGCGCGGCGGCGAGGATTCCGAGCGCGGAGTGCACCCAATGCAGGGCGAGAACGACGCTGGAGCACGGCGTGCAGGCGCCGACGACGCGCTCGTCGCCCAACTCCGCGGCGGCGGGAAGGGCCGCGCCGACGCGGTCACCCGCCTCTTTCGCCGCTACGCACCGGAGTTCCGCCGCTACTTTCGCCGCCACGGGCTCGGCGACGCCGAGGCCGACGACCTCGTCCAGGAGACGTTCGTGAAGATCGTGCGCGCCGCCGAGTCCTACCAGTCCGAGGGACCGTTCGAGGCCTGGCTCTGGGCGATCGCGCGCAACGGCCTGATGAGCCACTTTCGGGGCGCGAAGCCGACGGTGGCCCTCGACGCGCTCGAGCCCGGCGGCGCCGAGGCGCTGCTCGCCGGCGCGGGCGGCAGCGGCGGCGATCCGGCGCTCGTCGATTGCGTGCGGCGGGCGTTCGCCGAATTCGCGCACCGCTACAGCGAGGGCGCCGAAGCGCTCCTGCGGGTGGTGCTGGACGGGTGGGAGTACGAGGAGCTGGCGGTGTTCCTCGCGCGCACGCCGGGCGCGACGCGCGAGTTCGTGTCGCAGTGCCGGAAGCGGCTGCGCGCGCACCTCGCGCCCTGCCTCGAGATGGCGGGCGGCGGATAGCGGCGATGGCGGACGATCGCGACGAGGCGTGGCTGCGCGCCCTGGCGGGCCGGGCAGCGCCGGATCTCCCGCCCGAATCGCGCCGCGAGGTCGAAGCGCTGCGGCGCGCGATCGGCGCGGCGCGCAACCCGAACGACTCCGCGGCCGACGCGCGCGAGCTCGAACGGCTGCTCTTCCGCCTCCGGCGGGAGCGACTGCTCGACCCCGCGCCGCGCTCATCGAGCCGCACCTGGCTGCCGCTCGCCGCGGCCGCGGCGCTCGTCCTGGCGCTCGCGCCGATGCTCCGCTCGCCCGACGTTCCGCGCCCGGACGGCGCAGCGGCGGTCGGCAGCCGGCTCGAGATCCAGATCGTCGAGACCCCCGACGTCGAACGCGCGGCAGCCGAGATCGCGGCCGCGCTCCGCGCGGCGGGCATCGAGCCGCACGACGCCGCTCCCGGGGGCGAGCGCGGACTCCGTGCGTCGATCCCCCCCGACAAGATCGAAGCGGCGCGCCAGGCACTGGAGAAGCTCGGCATCACGGTGCCCGCCGACGGCGAGCTGCGCGTGGAGCTGCGCGGCAAGTAGCTTCGCCGCGCCTGACAGCCGCCGCGCGGCGGCGTCAAAGCCCGGGACCGCCGTGCGCATCCGGCCGCGGCGCGACCCCAGAGGAGATGACGCCATGACTTCGCATCGCAGGCTGCTGCCGGCCGTCCTGGCCGGCTGCGCGCTCGCGGCCGCGGCGGCGACGCCACTCGCCGCGCAGGCCCAGGGCTCGGGTGGACGGGTGCTTGCGTACCCGGCCTACGAGCGCACCCCCGCGACCTCCGACCCGTTCGCGCAGGGCGCGAGCTGCCAGCAGCAGTACCAGGTCGAAGTGCGCGAAATCGAGGCCGAGCACCGCGCCGGCGGGCAGGCCTGTTTCCACCCGAACAACGCCCAGTGCCACAGCGCGAACAACGCGCGGAAGGGGGCGCGGCTCCAGACCGCCGGCACGAAGCTCTACCAGTGCAATCAGAGAGCGCAGGCGGCGCGGCAGAACGCGGGCCAGACGGCATCGCGGCCGCAGGCGGCGACACAGCCGCCGGGCCGCATCGACTACGAAGCGATCGACGAATCGGTCCGCCGGCAGGCCCGGCAGCAGACGGCGGAGTACGCGCGGCGGGCCGCCGAGGAGCGGGCGCAAGCCGCGGCGGCGCAGCGCGCAGCGGAACAGGCGCGCAAGGCCGAGGCGGCACGGCGCTGGGCCGAAGCCAACCGCCTGATCGACGTGCTGGCCGGCCGCCGGCCGCCGCTGCTGCCGTGAGCGGTCAGAGTGCACGCCGCCGGCCGGCCGCGACCTGACGGCCGGCCGCGGGCCGCGTCCTCCACGGCAGGGCAGCGCGCGAGGGGCGCGCGCCACCACCCAAAGGAGACAGCCATGCTTCTTCGCACCCTTCCCGTCGCCGGCGCGCTCGCGGCGCTCGTTGCGTCGGGCTTCCTCGCCGCGCCGGCGGAGGCGGGGCAGCCGCACGGGGGCTTCAGGCCCGGCGTGATCGCCGGGCACACCCGCGTTCAGAATCCGACCGTCAACCCGCGCTCGATGGCGCCGCTGCGCGGCCCGATGACCTACGACCAGGGGAAACCGATGCCGCGGGCCGGCATCGACGCAACGGTGCGCAATCCCGTCAGCGGGGCGCAGCACGCCGCCGTGGGCCACCAGTTGGGCGTCGATCGCACGGTCAGCACCCCGCGCGTGAACCCGGTCCAGCAGCCGCAGCAGCCCGCGCAACAACCCGGAACGACCGGCGCACGACGGCCCGGGGATCTGCTGCGGCAGGCCGAGGCGGACGGCGCGACGTGCCGGCGCCAGTACGAAGCCGAGGTCGACCGGATCGAAGCGGCCCACCGCGCGGGCGGGATCGCCTGCTTCCACCCGGGGAACAGCCAGTGCCACGACGCCAACAACGCCAGGAAGGCCACCGCCCTCCAGTCGGCCAACGCGCAGCGCTTCCGGTGCAACCGGGCCGCCCAAGCCGCGCGGCAGGGTGCGGTGGGCGTGCAGGCGCAAGCCGGGGCGATGCGGGGGCGGTAGGCGCGCCGGGCTCGCGCGCGTCGCACGCGGCGCGGTCGGCGGTGCGGTCAGCGGCGCGACTGCGCCAGGACCGCTTCGAAGTAGACGTCCTGCGGCGCGCTGCGGTTGCCGCGCTCGTCGATCAGCGTGATCCGCAGCCCGCCCCGGCCGGGCGCGTTCGCCGTCATCGTCAGGCGCACCCGCCCCTGCGCCCGCCCGTCGACGCGGTAGGGAATCGTCTTGTCGCCCCAACGGCCTTGCAGCGACACGTACTCGAGCCGCACCGTGTCGCCGACGAGGCCGTCGTAGAACACGTCGAACGCCGACTGCTGGCCGAGCGGGAGCTGGCGCGGATGGTCGATGCCGGTGATGCGGAGGGTCGCGGCCCGCGCGGGCCCGGTCCCCGGTCCCTGCGCGCCCACGGCGGTCGCCTCGAACTCGACGTCGTAGGGGGCGCTGCGCCGGCCGGCGGCGTCGACCACCGTCAACCGGAACGCCGCGCGCTCCGGCGACTTGGCGCGCAGCTTCATCGTCACTGCGCCCTTCGCACCGCCGCCGGGGTCGAAGTTGAGCACGTGGTCGCGCCAGCTGCCACGCAGGCTCTTGCGCTCGAGCTTCACCACGTCGCCGCCCTCGTACTGCACCTTGAACTCGACCTCGCTGTCGTCGGCCGGGAAGCGGCGCGGGTAGACGACTCCGGTGATGCGCAGCGGCTGCGGCGGGGCGGTCGCCTCGAACTCGACGTCGTAGGGGGCGCTGCGCCGCCCCTTCACGTCGATCGCGACCAGCCGGAACGCGCCGGCCTCGGGACGGCTGGCGCGAATCTTCATCGGCGCGGTGCCCGCGGGCTTGCCGTCGGACTTGTACGAAATCGTGTCGTCCCGCCAGCCGCCGCGCAGCACCTTGCGCTCGATCTGCACCACGTCGCCGCCCTCGTAGCGGATCAGGAAATCGACGTCGGTACTGTTCGCCGGGAACTGCTTCGGATGGGTGACCTCGACGATGCGCAGCGGCGGCTCCTGGCCCTGCCAGAGCACGGCCGCGCCGAGAGCGAGCGCGACGCCGATCGGCACCCAGCGCGGCTTGCCCTCCGGCGTGCGGAAGAAGCCGAGCACGCGCGCGACGAGGGCGGTCCGCGGCGGCGCTGCGCCCGCGTCGCCGCC
>JAGVSZ010000053.1 GCA_019137045.1 Betaproteobacteria bacterium | reverse complement strand
GCCCGAGTCGGTCGGGTTCGCGATCACCCGCTTGAACTGCTCGCTCATCGGCACGTTCAGGTTGACGCCCTTCGGCGGAATCGGCTTCAGGAACCACTTCTCGTAGATGCCGTTGATCGCGCCGCTCTTGTAGGTCTGGACCATCGCGTTGTCCACGACCTTCTTGAAGGCGGGATCCTCGCGCCGCAGCATGATGCCGTACGGCTCGACCGTGTAGGCCTCCGACCCGATCATCCACTCGCCCGGGTTCTTCGAGGTGGCGACCAGCGAGTAGAGCAGGATGTCGTCCATGAAGAACGCCGCGGCGCGGCCGGTGTCGACCATGAGGAACGCCTCGGCGTGGTCCTTGGCCGCCACGATGTTCAGGCCGAGGTTGCGCTTGGCGTTCTCTTCCGTGACCCACTTGATGTTCGTGGTCCCCGAGGTCGAGACGACGGTCTTGCCCTTGAGGTCCTCGAGCTTGTTGATGTTGGAGGCCTTCTTCGCCACGTAGCGGTTCGCGGTGACGAAGTGCGTGATCGTGAACGAGACCTGTTTCTGGCGCTCCAGGTTGTTGGTGGTGGATCCGCACTCGAGGTCGATCGTCCCGTTCGCCATCAGCGGGATGCGCGTGGCGGAGGTGACCGGGTTGAGCTTCACGTCCAGCTTCGCGAGCTTCAGGTCGGCCTTCACCGCCTCCACGATGCGCATGCAGAGGTCCATCGCGTAGCCGATGACCTGCTGCTTGTCGTCGTAGTAGGAGAACGGGATCGACGAGTCGCGGTGCCCGAGGGTGATCGTGCCCGAGTCCTTGACTTTCTTGAGGGTTCCGGTGAGCTCCTGTGCCGCGGCCGGCAGCGCCAGCGCGGCCGTGAGGGCGGCCGCGACGGGGAGGGCGAGTGTGCGCATGGCTATCCTTTTCCTGTGGTGGGGCGCCGGCGGGTCCCGGCGGCCGGTTCTGCCCCGGGGACACCGAGGCGAGGCGGGATTCTAGGCAGTCCCGGTCGGCTTGTCCAAGCGCCGCGCGTCGACGGACCGCCGCCACCACTCGACGCAGGCGCGGGCGAGCGCGGCGGTCGCATCCACGCACCGCGCGCGCAGCGGCGAGCCGATCCGGTCGAGCGCGACCGGAACCTCGGTGCAGCCGAGGACGACCGCGCCCGCGCCGCGCCCGAGCAGCGCGCCGACCGCCTGCTCGAGGAGCCGGCCGCCTTCCTCGACCGCGCCCGCCTTCACCCGGTCGATGCCCGGGCTCACCCGATCGCGCATCTCGGCCGCGGTCGGCGTCGCGCACTCGAACCCCCGCGCGGCGAGCCGGCGCGCGTAGAAGTCGCGCGCGAGCGTCCCGTCCGTGGCGACGAGCCCGAGGCGCGCGCCCCGCCCGGCGATGAGCGTCGCCGCGTCGGCCGCCGCGTCGGCGATGTGCAGGAGCGGCACCGGGCTCTGCGCCGCCAGCTCGTCGAACCAGGCGTGCGCGGTGTTGCACGGCATCGCGATCGCCTGTGCCCCGGCGGCGACGAGCGTCCGCAGGCCGGCGAGCAGCGCCGGGACGGGCGTGGCGCCGCCGCGCAGCAGCGCCGCGGTGCGGTCGGGGACCTGCGGCACCGCGTAGATCACGACCGGGACGTGGTCCTGGTCGCGCGCCGCCGGCGTCTGCGCGATCAGCTTCGCGTAGAAGTCCGCCGTGGCGAGCGGACCCATCCCGCCGAGGATGCCGAGCATCTTGTGGCCGTCAGAAGACGATGACGCCGCGCGCGTTCTTCCCCGCCGCGAGGTCGGCGAAGGCCTGCGCGGCCTCGTCGATCGAATAGCGGTGCGTGATCAGCTCGTCGAGCTTCAGCCGGCCCGACTTGTACAGCGCGAGCAGCCGCGGGAAATCCTCGCGCGGGCGCGCCGAACCGAAGTAGCTGCCGGTGAGCGTCTTCTCCTCGAAGGTGAGCGCGGGCGGACGCACCGCGACCGAGTCGTCGCCGCGCGTCACCCCGACCACCACCGCCTTCCCGCCCTTGCGCAGGCTGCGGAAGGCCTGCTCGACCGTCTTGCCGAGCCCGATGCACTCGAAGCAGTAGTCGGGCCCGCCGCCGGTGAGCTTCTTCGCCGCCTTGACCACGTTCTCCTCCTGCGCGGCGTTGATCGTGTGCGTCGCGCCGAAGGAGCGCGCGAGAGCGAGCTTGGCGTCGGTCACGTCCACCGCGACGATCGGGTTCGCGCCCGCGATCGCCGCGCCCTGGATGACGTTGAGGCCGACGCCGCCCGTGCCGATCACCATCACCGCGGCGCCCGGCTCGACGCGCGCGGTGTTGAACACCGCGCCCACGCCGGTCATCACGCCGCAGGACACGAGCGCGGCGCGGTCGAGCGGCACGCCCTTGTCCACCTTGACGAGGTTGTCCACCGAGAGCGTGGCGAACTCGGCCATGACGCCGCACGCGGAGAAGACGTACACCGGGTTCCCCGCGCGATCGCGCGCCGGGGTCGTGCCGTCGGGCAGCGTGTAGAGCGTCTTCGCCGCGCTGTCGCACAGGTGCGGCCGCCCGGTCGCGCACCAGCGGCACTTGCCGCACATGTGCACGAACGAGCTCACCACGTGGTCGCCCGGCGCAAGCTCGGTCACGCCCTCGCCGACCTCCGCGACGACGCCCGCCGCCTCGTGGCCGAGCACGAGCGGGAGCTGCATCTGGATGGTGCCGTTGGTCGCGGACAGGTCGCTGTGGCACACGCCGCACGCGCCGATCTTCACGGTCACTTCGCCGCGGCGGGGCGCGGCGACCTCGATCTCCTCCACCACGACGGGGCGGTCGAGCTCGCGGCAGAGCACGGCCTTGGCTGTGCGGGACATGCGGGTCGCTCCGGGTGCGGTTCCGGCGCGATGGTAGCCCATCCGGATGACTCAACGCGCCGCGCGGCGGCTGCTAAAGTGCCGGGACAAGGGAGGCCCGATGGACGAGATCTGGGTGGTCCGCGACGGCGAGCGGATCGGCCCCTTCGCGGAGGACGAGATCCTGCGCGCGTACGAGAGCGGCGCGCTGCGCGGCGCCGACGTCCTGTGGGCGGAGGGCCTGCGGGAGGGCGCGACGGTGGCGGAGACCTTCGCCCAGATGCGCAAGACCATCCTCACGTCCTCGCAGGAGCTCGCGCTCGCGAGCATCCGCCCGCCGGACAATCCCGCCGACTCGCCGTACGCGCCGCCGGGCGCGCGCGTCGCCGACGTCGCCGACCGGCTGGCCGCGCCGACCGTGTACGCCGGCTTCTGGGCGCGCTTCGCCGCCGCGGTGCTCGACGGGGTCGTGGTCGGGCTGCTGGCCGGATTCGTCGGCTTCGTGCTGGGCTTCCTCGGCGGAGTCGTCGGGTTCGGCGCGAGGGAAACCTCGCTCCTGGGCGGGATCCTCGGTCTCGGGATCGGCTGGTTCTATTTCGCGCTGACCGAGTCCGGCCCGCGGCGCGCGAGCCCGGGCAAGCGCGCGCTGCGGCTGCAGGTGGTCACGGCCGACGGCGAGGCGCGCATCTCGTTCCTGCGCGCCACCGGCCGCTGGGCGGGGCGGTACCTCTCGGTCCTGCCGCTCTGCCTCGGCTACCTGATGCAGCCTTTCACCGCGCGCCGGCAGGCGCTGCACGACCTCCTCGCCGGCACGGTCGTCCTGCAGATCGGCGCGACGCGGCGCTGGCTCATCGCGCTCGCGATATTCCTCGTCTTCGGGCTCGTCGCGCTCGGCGCCGCGCTGCGCGCGATCGAGATGGTGGGGCGCTGAGCCGGCGCGCTCAGGGGACGATGCCGGCCAGATCGCACCCGGCGATGTAGCCGAAGGTCATCGCCGGGCCGAGCGTGATGCCGCCCGCCGGGTAGTTGCCGCCCATGATGCTCGCCATGTCGTTGCCGGCGGCGTAGAGGCCGGCGATCGGCTCGCCGCGCGCGCCGAGCACCCGCGCCCGGCCGTCGGTGCCGATGCCCGCGTAGGTGCCGAGATCGCCGACCACCACCTGCACCGCGTAGAACGGCGGGACCTCGAGCGGCGCGATGCACGGGTTCGGCGCCACCGTCGCATCGCCGAGGAAGCGGTTGTACGCGCTGCTCCCCTTGCGGAACTCCGGGTCCGCGCCTTCGCGCGCGTGGCGGTTGTACGCGTCGACCGTCACCTGGAGCGCCGCGGCATCGATGCCCGCCCGCGCCGCGAGCGCCGCGAGCGTGTCGCCGCGCAGGAGATAGCCCGAGCGCAGGTACGGCCCGAGCGGGAGCGGGAACGCCTTTGCGAAGCCGAGCCCGTAGCGCCGGATCGCGCGGTGGTCGGCGAGCAGGAACGCGGTCGGCGCATCGCGCCCGGCCGCGGCCACCAGCCCCTGGACGAAGTCGTGATACGAGTTCGCCTCGTTGACGAAGCGCCGGCCCTTGCGCGTCACCGCGATCACGCCCGGCTTCGCGCGGTCGATGAAGTGCGGGAAGAGCCCGGTCGTGCCGTCGCGCCGCGCGACGCGCGAGACGGGCACCCACGCCGCGGCGTGCGGCAGGTCCTGCTCGATGCGCGCCCCGGCCTGCTCGGCGAGCCGCAGCCCGTCGCCGGTGTTCCCGGGCGGGGCGGGCGACCAGTGCTCCGCGCCGGTCGGCGCGTGCGGAAAGAGCCGCCGGCGGCGCTCGACGTCCTGCGGAAACCCGCCGCAGGCGAGCACCACGCCGCGCCGCGCGCGCACCTGCACGGGTCCGTCCGCGGTGTCGAGCCGCGCGCCGCGAACCGCGCCATCGGCGCGCAGGAGCTCGCGCACCGGCGCCACGAGCAGGAGGCGCACGCCGGCGTCCTCGGCGCTCTTGAGCAGCCGCCCGGCGAGCGCGTTGCCGTTGGTGAGGCGGATGCCGCGGCGGTAGAGCGCGAGGTCGCGCGCGTGCGACGCGAGGCGCTTTGCCACGACCCGGGCCGACTCGAACGAGCGCGTGGCGTTGAAGAAGTGCACGATCTCCTTGCCCGAGCCGAGCATCATCCCGAACAGCGTGAGCTCGGGCAGCGGCGGCCGGAGCTTGGCGAGCGAGCGCCCGAGCGCGCGGCCGTCGAACGGCGCGGCTACGATCGAGCGCCCGCCCGGGGCGCCGCCGGGCGCGTCCGGGTGGTAGTCGGGGAACATCACCGGGCACTCGAACTGCACCGCGGTCTCGCGCATGAAGAACTCGACCATGCGCGGGCCGGCGGCGAGGAAGGCGTCGACGCGCGCCGCGTCGAACCAGGGGCCGCATTGATCTTGCAGGTAGGCGCGCGCGGCGCCGGGGGGCTCGGTCGCGCCCGCCTGTTCGCTCAGCCGCGCGCCGGGCCGGTTGCCGGGCACCCACAGCCAGCCGCCCGAGAGCGCGGTCGTGCCGCCGAACCACGGCTCCTTCTCCGCGACCACGACGTCCAGGCCGTGCTTCCGCGCGGTGACGGCGGCGGCCATGCCGCCCGCGCCGGAGCCGGCGACGAGCACGTCGCAGTCGATGGTGCCTTCCCGGGGCATGCGCCGCGCGCCTCCCGCTCGCGCGGCGCGCAGCATACCGCCCGGCGGCGGCCGGATGAAGGGGCGCCCGATGCCGGGGCGCTAGGCGCCGAGCTTGATCGGGTCGGCGCCGAGCTGCGCCGCCGAATGCAGCGCTTGCGCGTCCCGTCCGAACCCCGGCGCGGCCACGGTCTCGCGCGCCGCGCTCCAGCCCATGCCGGCGAGCGTGCCGTTGCGCGCGTACTGCGCGGCGAGGTCGCCGCCGAGCGCGGCGTCGTCGCCGGAGGCGAGGTGCGCGTCGAGCAGCTCGTTCACGAGCGCCCAGCTGCGCATGTTGCACGCGGCCGCGCGCGCCGCGTCGAACGCCTTCACGAGCGCGCGGAAGTCGAACACCTCGACGTCGTGCCCGGCCGCGGGCGCGTCGACGAGCTCGAGCTTGGCGATCGACTGCTTGCCGCGGTACCAGTCGTCGAACACGAGCCGGTCGTGCCCGCCGAGGTCGAGCACGAGATCGCGTCCGTCCTTGCGGAAGAGGAGGTCCTCGTAGGCCACGCCGCCGAGCACGAGGACGGCGTCCTGCCGGCCGCCCTCGATGCGGTCGGCGCCGTCGCCCTTGCGGAACGCGATCACGTCGCTGCCGCCGCCGAGGCGCAGGAGGTCGTCGCCCCGCCCGCCCGCGAAGAAGTCGGCGCTCGCGCCGCCGGTCATCGAATCGTTCCCCGCGCCGCCGTCGAACACCGTGCTGCCGCAGCGGTCGACGAGCGTGTCGCGCCCGCGCCCGCCCTGGAGCACGTCCACGCCGCTGCCGCCCTCCAGCGCGTCGCGGCCGCCCCTGCCCTGGAGGAGGTCGTCGCCCGCGCCGCCCCGCAGCCGGTTGCGCCCGCGGTTGCCCTCGATCCAGTTGGCCTGCGCGTTGCCGGTCCCGTCGAGGTTGCGGCCGCCGCGCAGGTGCAGGTCCTCGACGTGCGCCGGGAGCCGGAAGCTCGCCTTGCTGTAGACCGTGTCGTGACCCTCGTGCGCGCGCTCGATCACGCGGTCGGCGCGATGCCAGCGGTGGGCGTGGCCGGCGTCGACGTAGTAGGTGTCGTTGCCGCGCCCGCCGCTCATGAGGTCGGCCGCGCCGCGCCCGTCGATGCGGTCGTCGAACGGCGTGCCGACGAGCCGGTCCGGGCACGGCGTGCCGACGATGTCGCGGCCCTTGCCCGGCGGCGGCTCCGCGGCCGCGATGCTGAGGGCGAACACGTCCGAGGCGGCGGCGCCGAAGAGGTCGTTGGCGAACACCGTGATCTGGAGCGTCGTTCCGGCCGCCGCTGCGGGCGGCGTGCCGGAGAAGCGGCCGGTCGCGGGATCGAACGCGAGCCAGTCGGGCAGCGGGCGCTCGTTGGCGAGGGCGGCCATGTACGTGAGGCTGTCGTTCGCGTCCACGTCCGCGAACGCGCCCGCGGGAAGCGCAAACTCGAACGCCTGGCCCGCGCGCGCGCCCTGGTCGGCGAGCGGCGCGGCGAGCGTGGGCGCGTCGTTCGCCCCGGCCACCGTCACCGTCAGGTGCGCGTTCGCGACGCCCGGCGCGAACGGTACGCCGTCGGTCGCGCCGTAGGCGAAGACGTCGCTGACGGTCGCGCCGCCGGGGAGCGCCTGGACCGCGGGCGAGCCCGCGTCCAGGGTGTATGTGTAGGAGCCGTCTGCAGCCAGCACGAGCGCGCCGTAGGCGCCGGCGTAGGTCCCCGGGTTCGTGACCGCCACCGGGTCGCCGTCCGGGTCGCCGTCGTTCGCGAGCACCGTGCCGGTGGCGACGGTCGCGCCGTCGGCCGCGACCGCGGCGGAATCGTCGGCGGCGGCGGGGGCCGCATTCGCGACCGCTTGCGCGAGCGCGGCCGCGCCGAACACCGATCCGTCCTCGAACGCGATCGACTCGATCTGACCCGGGCCGCCGGCGAACCAGCCGGACAGCAGCAGGCTATCGGGGGTGCCGTCGAGCGAGACCCGGAGATCGTTGCCGACGCGCGCGAGGCTCACGTCGCTCGCCGTCAGGCCGCCGGTGAGCAGCACGCGGTCGTCGCCGTCGGCGTCGTTCGCGACGTCCTGGCCGTAGCCGACGCCGAACGCGTAGGTGTCGTCGCCGTCGCCCCCGTTCAGGTTGTCGTTGCCGGCGCCGCCGTCGAGGTAGTCGGCGCCGCCGTCGCTGTCCAGGTAGTCGTTGCCCGCGCCGCCCTCGAGGTGGTCGCTCGAGTCGAGGCCGAGCAGCGTGTTGTCGAGGGCGTTGCCGAAGAGCTGGTTGGGGCCGTCGTTGCCGTAGCCGGCGAACGCGCCGTCGCCGACGAGCCGGAGGATCTCCACGTTCTCCGGCAGGACGAAGTAGGGCGCGGAGCTGAGCACGGTGTCGGTCCCGCCGTCTTCGGCCTCGACGACGGCGTCGCTGGCGCTGTCGACGACGAAGGTGTCGTCGCCGAGGCCGCCGATCATCCGGTCGCGGCCGCGCCCGCCGTCGATGTAGTCGTCGCCGCCGAGCCCGTCGAGGGTCTCGAAGAGGTCGTCGATCCCGATGAGCACGTCGTTACCGTCGGTCGCCATGGCTGCCTTCCCCTGTCGGCTTTGTCCCGTAGCGACGACGACGGGAGCAAGGTGCGCGCCAGGGGCAGGCGGGCGCACGCGCGCGTGCAGCAGTTCACGGCGCGGCCGCGCCGGGGGCTTGCCCGAATCGCGCGTCGGGCGCACGCGCGCGCGGGGCGCGGCGGATCGACGTCCGCCGGCAGAGGTGTCGCGGCATCGACGGCCGCGATTCGTCACGTTGTGACCGGCGTGAGACAGTCGGGGCTCGCCGGGACCGGCGCACGCCGCGCGCGGCGGGGCGACCGGCGTGACAAATCTCACTCCCGTCCACCGCGTACGAGCGCTGCGCGTCGAACGGCGCCGCCGCGTGCGCGCGCCCGCCCGGGGCGCGCGCGAAACGAGCTGTTGCGCGGTGTGGCATATGCCCACTCGCACCGGCAGCTTGTCCTTATTGCTCAGGCCGTTACACGAATACCCTCGCGCGCTGGGTCGGCTTGCATCTTGCTGACCGATCACCACCACGAACAAGAAGCGGAGCGGCGCCGCAAGGGCGCACCGGCAGGCAATGGGGGCGAAAGCCGAACGGACGGGGAAGAAAGCGGCTGCGGCGCCGCTCGCGCGTGCCGGCGCGCGGCGTCCCGCGCCGGCGCGCAAGCCCGCCGC